>NZ_JAZGTF010000006.1:0-267578 GCF_037389125.1 Photobacterium sp. MCCC 1A19761 | reverse complement strand
GTCGCTGCCGCTCGACTTGCATGTGTTAGGCCTGCCGCCAGCGTTCAATCTGAGCCATGATCAAACTCTTCAATTAAAGTTTTGGTGTTTCCGAAGAAACGGCTCAGTGATTACTGATTTCTTGTTTCCGCTTTTTAAGAAAAAGCAGAAGCAAAAATAAATTGACTGTGCTGATACCGAAGTATCAATTTGGTCACTCAGTTCACTGATAAATCTTTTTGACTATCATTTCACGAGTGCCCACACAGATTGCATGGTCAAATTGTTAAAGAACTTTTCTTTCACGTTGCTGGCTTATCTCGCCGCGCTCCGTGTCAGTGAGGCGCAATTATAGAGACTTGGATCGTATTGGCAAGTGGCTTTTTAAAAAATTATCATCAAATACAATCAAGCGAACAAATGTTAACCAAAAACAAGTATTGAAGTGCATTTTTACACCGCTCGCATTGTCCATTGGCTGCCAAATCAGATGTTTCGGAATAAACAGGGCGGACCAAAGCTCTCCTATATGAAAAGATCTCTCATATAAAAAGCCCCCACTCTATTCAAGTGAGGGCTTTCGATTTCAGGGAATTTTAATGGCTCATCACTGCTTCGCGACAATCTTACCGTCTTCAGCCGTGACCGCGATGGCCTTACCCGGCTCAAACTTGCCCGACAGGATGTCCTGCGCCAGCGGGTTCTCCAGATAATGCTGAATCGCACGTTTCAGCGGACGGGCACCATACACCGGATCAAACCCTGCTTCAGCAATCAGCTCCAGCGCACTGTCTTTCACCTCCAGCACGTAATCGCGTTCTTGCAGACGTTTCACCAAACGCTCCATCTGGATTGAGGCGATATTCTTGATATGCGCTTCGCCTAATGGATGGAAGACCACAGTTTCATCGACCCGGTTAATGAACTCAGGGCGGAAATGATGGTTGACCACTTCCATCACCGTTTGCTTCATCCCGTCATAATCCAGCTCGCCGAAGTGTTCCTGGATCCGATCCGACCCCAGGTTCGAGGTCATAATCACCACGGTATTACGAAAATCGACCGTTCTGCCCTGGCCATCGGTCAGGCGACCGTCATCCAGTACCTGAAGCAGAATGTTGAACACGTCCGGATGTGCTTTTTCCACTTCATCTAGCAGAATCACAGAGTACGGCTTGCGGCGAACCGCTTCGGTCAGGTAGCCCCCTTCCTCATAGCCGACATAGCCCGGAGGTGCCCCCACCAGACGAGCAACCGAGTGTTTCTCCATAAATTCCGACATATCAATACGGACCATGGCATCATCACTGTCGAACATAAAGTTCGCTAGAGTTTTACACAGTTCGGTTTTCCCGACCCCAGTCGGGCCGAGGAACAGGAATGAGCCAATCGGACGATTCGGATCCGACAGTCCGGCCCGGCTACGGCGAATTGCATTCGCTACCGCATCCACAGCTTCGTTCTGACCAATCACCCGTTTGTGTAATGCCTCTTCCATGCGAAGCAGTTTCTCCCGCTCCCCTTCCAGCATTTTTGCCACCGGGATCCCGGTCTGACGCGACAATACTTCTGCGATTTCAGCATCGGTGACCCGGTTCTTCAGCAGGCTCATCTCCTGCATTTCCGCCTGCGTGGCTAAGTCCAGCTGTTTTTCCAAAGCCGGGATTTTGCCATACTGCAATTCCGACATCCGGTTTAAATCCCCGGCACGGCGCGCCACTTCCATATCCGTCCGCGCCTGCTCCAGTTCTGACTTGATATGCTGCGTCCCCGAGAGGGCTGCTTTTTCGGCATTCCACACTTCTTCCAGTTCAGCATATTCACGCTCTTTGCTGCCCAGCTCTTCACGCAAGTCACTCAAACGCTTCTTACTGGCCTCGTCGCTCTCTTTTTCCATCGCCTGCTGTTCAATCTTGAGCTGAACAATCCGACGCTCGAGGCGATCAAGTGATTCCGGCTTGGAATCAATTTGCATCCGGATGCTGGACGCTGCCTCATCGATCAGGTCAATCGCCTTATCCGGCAGCTGACGATCCGACACATATCGGTGGGACAGGCTGGCCGCGGCGACGATGGCCGGGTCAGTAATTTCTACATGGTGGTGCAGCTCGTAGCGCTCTTTCAGGCCTCGCAGGATCGCTACGGTATCTTCGACCGTCGGCTCTTCCACCAGCACTTTCTGGAAACGACGCTCGAGTGCGGCGTCTTTTTCAACGTACTGACGGTATTCATCCAGGGTGGTGGCACCGACGCAGTGCAATTCACCCCGCGCCAAAGCCGGCTTGAGCATATTCCCGGCATCCATGGCCCCTTCGCCTTTCCCGGCACCAACCATGGTGTGCAGCTCATCGACAAAGAGGATGACACTCCCTTCTTCCTGGGCCAGCTCATTGAGCACCGCTTTGAGGCGCTCTTCAAATTCACCGCGATATTTGGCCCCGGCAATCAGGGCGCCCATATCCAGCGACAGCACTCGCTTGTGACGCAGCCCTTCCGGAACCTCGCCGTTAACAATCCGCTGTGCCAACCCTTCAACAATGGCTGTCTTCCCGACCCCCGGTTCACCGATCAGCACCGGGTTGTTCTTGGTCCGGCGCTGTAACACCTGGATGGTGCGGCGGATCTCATCATCCCGGCCAATCACCGGATCCAGCTTGCCCTGCTCGGCCCGCTCTGTCAGGTCAATCGTATATTTCTTGAGTGCCTGGCGGTTATCTTCTGCATTCGGATCATCAACGTTCTGACCACCACGCACTTGCTCAATGGCTTTTTCAACTTTATTTGCCGTCAGGCCCATCTGCTTGAGCAACTGCCCCAACGGGCCTTTATCATCCACCGCTGCCAGAATAAACAGCTCAGATGAAATGAATTTGTCTTTACGCTTTTGTGCCAGCTTGTCACACATATTCAGCAGCATACCCATGCCATGGGATAACTGAACATCCCCGCCGATGCCGCTCACTTTCGGCAGGCGATCGAGTTGCTCGGACAAGCTGGAACGAAGCTGGGAGACATCAATATCCAGGATCGTCAGTAACGGTCGAATCGTACTACCATCCTGGTTCAGCAAGGCCAACATCAAGTGAGTCGGCTCGATATACTGATGGTCTCGCCCCAATGCTAACGATTGAGCATCAGAGATAGCCATCTGGAATTTGCTAGTAAATCGGTCAAGACGCATGTGGCCCCCTATCATTGTCTAATTACAATCATTGATATGGTTGCCGAAGCCGACATTTTCAAGTTTTTCACGCAGAGAAATGCGTCAGATTGAACACCAAAGGTGTCAGCCTGCATCGCGCTTCATCCCCGGCGTGAGTCCCCTCGCAAGTAAGCCGGTGTTCAGAAGCATTGAATGGTCAGGTGACGCTGGTGTCGGTGGTACACTTTGCCCCCGGCATCAGCGTCGGGAGCATCGTGAAAAGAAAAGTGGAAGTTCTTCAGGGGAGCCTGGCCGGATCAGCCTTTCAGCTCAGCGATTGAAAGTCATCTGTCAGACACAACTGATGATCACGCAATGCCAGGCCTGAGCCTGGCAAGCATTACGACGGTTCAATCCAGATCAAACTAGCCTGACGGCCGGTGACGCCGTCGCGGCGGTAGGAAAAGTACTCTTCCGGCTGGCTATAGGTACACTGATCGCCACCAAAAATCTGGTGAACCCCGGCACGCGCCAGTCGCTGACGGGCCAACAGGTATAAATCAGCCAGCCATTTCTCGCCCTGCGGCTGAAACGCAGCTTCTGCTTCCGGCATCACCGCCATAAACTGCGCACGCACTTCACCGCCGACTTCAAAAGCAGTAGGTCCAATCGCCGGCCCCAGCCAGGCCAGAATCGTCTCGCCCGGCCCCGTAAATTTCGTCAGGGCCGCTTCAAGAATACCATCCGCCAGCCCGCGCCAACCGGCATGCACAGCCGCCACCTGAGTCCCGTCCTGATCGCACAGCAACACCGGCAGACAATCTGCCGTCATCACCGTACAGGCCAGTCCGGGGGTTTGGGTATAGCTCCCGTCCGCGTCCTGCAAGGCCGAAGTCGACGCCGTCAGGGTCAACACCCGGTTGCTGTGGATCTGATTGAGCCAGACCGGCGACCGGGCCAAATCTAAAGCCTGGCGCAGTGCTTCTCGGTTAGACGCCACATGCTCAGACTGATCCCCGACATGGGCGCCCAGGTTCAATCCCTGATACGGCGGCAGGCTGATCCCCCCTTCACGGGTGGTCGAGACCGCTTTGATATGCGCCGGTGCCGGCCAGTCGGGAGTCAGGAACATGTTAGTAGTCGTCCTCTGGATGCTCTTCTTTGTCTTTGCGCAAAATATCCATCATCACCACCATATCGGTCGGCAATGGCGCATGCCACTCCATCAACTCACCGGTGATCGGGTGGTCCAAACGCAACATACGTGCATGCAGCGCCTGACGATCAAACGCGCGCAGTGCCTGGATCAGCTCATCCGACGCATTGCGCGGCGGGCGCGGACGACCGCCATAGGTGACATCCCCCACCAACGGATGTGACAGATAGGCCATATGCACCCGGATTTGGTGCGTCCGGCCGGTTTCCAGGCGCAGAACAATGCGGGTGTGCTCGCGGTAATGCTCGGCCACCCGGTAATGCGTGATCGCCGGTTTCCCCAGCTCATGAACTGCCATGCAGGTACGTTTGGTCGAATGACGGCCAATCGGCTTTTCAACAATCCCGCCACCGGTCATTCTGCCCATGGCAATGGCTTCATATTCGCGGGTGATCTTGCGTTTTTGCAACGCACGCACCAGACGTGTCTGCGCCTGGATGGTTTTCGCCACCACCATCAGACCCGTCGTGTCTTTATCCAGACGGTGAACAATCCCGGCCCGCGGCACTTCAGCCAGCTCCGGACAGTGGTGCAACAGGGCGTTCAGAACCGTCCCGTCCGGGGTACCAGCCCCCGGATGAACGACAAAGTCACGCGGCTTGTTGATCACCAGGATATGCTCATCTTCGTAGACGATATTGAGCGGAATATCCTGGGCCTCCCAACGGACTTCATCTTCAATCTCGGCCTGAACGAAGAGCGACTCGCCCCCCATCATTTTGGTCCGTGGTTTCTTGACCACTTCACCGTCAACCGATACCTTGCCATCCAGAATCCACTCTTTGATCCGGGAACGGGAGTAATCCGGATATAATTCTGCCAGCGCCTGATCCAGGCGTTGTCCTAGCTGGCTCTCGTTTACCGTATTTGTTAACTCTATTTGCTGTGCCATCGCGAACTTTTTCAAAAAGCGTGGGACTAAACGTCAAACGCTGCGTAAAATAACTTAATAGTGCCATTGTATCTGTTAACGGCCCCGTCCGTAATGGATCCACAGAAAATAAATTGACCAAGGAAACAGACGACACAATGAAACGCCTGACAATCTCGACTCTGCTTGCCGTTACTCTTCTTTCAGGCTGTTCCAGTACTGACGAAATTGTGCCCGATATTCCACCGTCTGAACTCTACGCCACCGCCCAGCAAGCGCTGCAAAGCGGCAGCTGGATCACGGCCATTGAGCGGCTGGAAACGTTGGACTCGCGTTATCCGTTTGGCGCCTACTCTGAACAGGTTCAGCTGGATCTGATCTATGCGTACTACAAAAATGATGATTTGGCGCTGGCCGAAGCCACCATTGACCGCTTTAACCGATTGAATCCGGCGCATGAAAAGGCAGACTGGGTGCTGTACATGCGCGGCCTGACCAATATGGCCCAGGATCGCAGCTTCCTGCACGATCTGTTCGATATCGATCGCCATGACCGGGATCCGGAGCCTTCCCGCCGTGCTTTCCGCGACTTTAAACGTCTGCTGGAGCGCTACCCGAGCAGCCTGTATACGGCCGACGCCAAAGCACGGATGGTCTTTTTGAAAAACCGACTGGCCGATTATGAGCTGGCCGCTGCCGACTACTATATCCGCCGTGAAGCCTGGGTTGCCGCGATCAATCGGGCGCAACAGCTGCAGCGTCACTACCCGGACACCCAAGCAGCCCGCCAGTCGTTGGCGCTGATGGAAACCGCCTACCAGCAGTTGAACCTGCAACAGCCGCTGGAACATACCCGCGAGCTGATGACGCTGAATCCACAGTAAAAACAAGAAAAGCCAACCGAAAACAAAAACAGCAGCCTGAGGCTGCTGTTTTTTTATGATGCGGTATCGCGCAAGCGCACTGTGAAGAAAGCGATGAAGAAACCAGAGACAACAGCGCACGCTGTTACGCGCTAGCAGGGCTGACCCCACTTGGTTAAAATCAATCCAACTTATTGTTATAAATCGAATTAGGTCCCTAGTCAGCACCAGCCACCAGCGTTCTTCCTGGTTTCATACTGCCTCAGTTTTCATCCCTCGGACAAGTGTTTTCATCATAAATTTTTGCAACAAATGAGGACGGATCACATAATTTTTCTGGACATTATCGCAATCACCCAAACGTGATCCATGTCACGTTATTAAGTCCTGATTTTAGTAATCTGAAGTTAACCCAACGAAGGGTAGCAAAAGAGGAAAGAATATTATGACAGTAAATATTACCGGCAAAAACCTAGACATCACTCCTGCTATCCGTGAAAGAATTGAATTTAAATTCAAAAAGTTAGAAAAATACCAAGTCCCGCTCATCAGTAAGAATGCGACTATTAGCACAGAGCCGGGCAAGCAGTTTAAAATCGAAGCCTCAGCGGCTATTCCAGGTGGACAAATCGTCGCCTCCGCAGAGCATGACGATATGTACGGCGCCATTACCGAGGCCTACCAGAAGCTGGAACGCCAGCTCAACAAGCAAGCGCATAAACCGGCAGCCCGCCGTGCCAGCCACAGCAACAAACCAGAGGTTGAAGCTGAAGTCGAAGAACAAGAAGAAGCATAATCAAACTGAGAGGATTTCAAACCGCCCTGCCCTTGCAGGGCGGTTTACTTTCTGCTTGACAAGCCCTGAGTGGCTGAATACTGTGGAATCATATTCACACTAAATAGAACGATAACTCATCAACACCATGCGCCGATTTCAACTGTTTTTCTTTCGCTTCTTTTTTATGTCACCGTAACGGGGGCGATTCGTGACGCGAGAAACAAGCGAAAGACGAACAGACAGCCTCCTTCTCGGGAGGCTTTTTTGTATCAGGCGCATTCAGACAGGGAAAGACAATGACAGAGCAAACTTATTCACTGGACGACATCCGAGACAATGTCAGCCGCATCGACCATGAAATTATCAAGCTGCTGGCTGAACGACGCCAGCTCAGCCTGGCAGTTGCCAAAAGCAAAATCCAGACCGCCAAACCGGTCCGGGATCAAGCCCGCGAGCAGGAATTGCTGCTCAAGCTGATCGAATGGGGCAAGCAAGAACAACTCGATGCTCAGTATGTCACCCAGATTTTCCACACCATTATTGAAGACTCTGTCCTGTTCCAGCAGGCCTACCTGCAAAAGCTCACCAACCCGGAAAGTCTGCAGCCAGTTGCCCGGGTCTCTTTCCTCGGTGCCAAAGGCTCCTACTCCAACCTCGCCAGCCGCAATTATTTCAGCAAGAAACAAACCCGTTTGGTTGAGATCAGCTGCTCGACGTTCCGGGATGTGGTGAATGTGGTCGAAACCGGGAACGCCGATTACGGGGTACTGCCGATCGAAAATACCAGCTCCGGCTCGATTAACGAGGTATACGACCTGCTCCAGCATACCAGCCTGTCGATCGTTGGTGAGATCACCCAGCCTATTGAGCATTGCTTACTGACCGCCGTCGACACCAGCCTGGATCAGATTGACACCCTGTACTCGCATCCCCAACCGCATCAGCAGTGCAGTGAATATCTGCACACCATGGGCAACATTACCCAGGAATACTGCTCCAGCACCGCAGAGGCAATGCAGAAAGTCGCCGAGCTGAAACTACCCAATGTGGCCGCTATTGGAAATGCCTCCAGCGGCGAGCTGTACGGCCTGACGATGCTGAAAACCAACATCGCCAACCAGCAGGAAAACTACACCCGTTTTATTGTCGTTGCCCGCAAGCCGGTCGACGTCACCACCCTGATCCCGGCCAAAACCACCCTGATCATGTCCACCGCTCAGGCGGCCGGTTCACTGGTCGAGTGTCTGCTGGTCCTGCGCAACCTCAACATCAATATGACCAAGCTGGAATCACGTCCGGTGATCGGAAATCCTTGGGAAGAGATGTTCTATGTCGATGTGGAAGTGAATCTCAAGTCTGAGGTAATGCAGCAGGCGCTGGAAGAGCTGACCCGATTGACTCGCTTTATCAAAGTGCTGGGCTGCTACCCGAGCGAAAACGTCAAGCCGACGGAAATCGACATCGAAGCGGAGTAACGCCTTCTGCCCATATAAAAAAACGAGAGCAGCAGCTCTCGTTTTTAATTTCTCCAGATCGCTCTGGCTTAAGTTCGGTGCGTTGCGTCGTTCGCCTGTCTAAGTAATCCCTGGCTCTCGGCTAAAAAATGCTGGGCATAATCTCCAAACCAGCTTTCCACCTGATGAAAGGCCTGCTTGAACGCTGCCTTATCATTATCTTCCAGCATCGCAATGGCTTCTCCGAACCGTTGATGGAAACGTTTGATCATCGCCAGATTCTGCGGAGAAGACATAATAATGTCGGCATACAGCTGGGCATCCTGGGCAAACAAGCGGCCGACCATCGCCAGCTCCAGCCGGTAAATCGGCGAGCTCAGCGCCAATAACTGCTCCAGTTTGGGATCTTCTTCCGCCAGATGCACCCCGTAAGCAAACGAGGTAAAGTGGCGCAGCGCCTGGATCAGGGTCATGCCTTCATCATGCTCAATTGCGCTGATCCGGTTGAGCGTCGCCCCCCAGATCTGGATCTGCTCCAGCAGCCACTGATACCGCTCCGGATTTCGACCGTCACAATAGGCCACCACCTGTTTTGCCAGGCTGGCAATATCCGGCCCAAACATCGGGTGCAGGCCAACCACCGGCCCCGAGTGCACTTCCAACATGGCTTGTAACGGCGCACTTTTGACCGAGGTTAAATCTGCCAGAATACAATCTTCCGGCAGGTGATCGAGTTTGCGGATCACTTGCTCGGTCAGGTTGATGGGGACCGACACCACCACCATCCCGGCATCAGACAGCAACTCGTCGGCGCGATCCCAGTCCTGGCTCCCCAGTTTACGTACCGTGTAGCCCGACAGCTCAAACAGGCGGCAGAACAGCCCGCCGAGCTGACCATGACCACCGACCACGACGATCGGGCGCAGATCCGGCTTGAGACATTTAAAGCCGGAGTCATTTTCACTAGCGTAAGATTCGCGCATGGTGCGACGCAGGATATCTTCAATCAGATCCGGCGGCACCCCTTGGTTTTCCGCTTCCCGGCGCCGGGAAGCAAGCATCGCCGCTTCCCGATCCGGGGCGTAAATCGGCAAGCCATGCTGACTTTTGACATGCCCGACTTCTTCGACCAGCGCCAGACGGCGGGCGAGCAGCGCCACCATCTGCTGATCAACTTCGTCAATTTGATCTCTTAATTTAGTTAACTCTGCAACCATGATTTCTTCTATCCGAATTCTTTCTGCCAAAGCAGTCACAGCGACTTGCCGGGCCCCTTTCAGTACCGGTCCACCTCAGTTCCGAAGCGGGCCAGCACATCGTCTTATCCCGCGTTGCGATCAGCCAGGAAGGGGACCAGCTCCTGATGCGCATGGCGCAACAGGGACTCGGTCATTTCCCAGCTGATACAAGCATCGGTGATCGACACCCCGTAGGCCATCTCCTCGCGTGGCAGATCGGCGCTCTGGCTGCCTTCATTGAGGTGGCTTTCCAGCATCAGGCCGATAATCGAGGTATTGCCTTCGCGGATCTGATGGATCACATCTTCGGCCACCAGCGGCTGGCGACGGTAGTCTTTTTTCGAGTTGGCGTGGCTACAGTCTACCATCAAGGACGGCGAAAGACCTGCCGCGATCATCTCGTTTTCGCACTCATTGACGGATACAGAGTCGTAGTTGGTTTGCTTGCCGCCGCGCAGGATCACATGACCATCCGGGTTGCCCTGGGTATTGAGCAGTGCCACCTGCCCTTCGCGGTTGATCCCCATAAAGCGGTGACCCGATGCCGCAGCCTGCATCGCGTTGATTGCTGTGCCTAAGCTGCCGTCAGTCCCGTTTTTGAATCCGACCGGCATCGACAGGCCACTGGCCATTTCCCGGTGGGTTTGCGATTCGGTGGTCCGGGCACCAATCGCCGCCCAGCTGAACAGATCGCCCAGGTACTGCGGACTGATTGGATCCAGTGCTTCAGTCGCCAGCGGGATCCCCATCTCGACCAGGTCAGTCAGCAGTTGGCGGGCAATATGCAGCCCTTCTTCCACCTCAAACGAACCGTCCAGGTGCGGGTCGTTAATCAACCCTTTCCAGCCCACCGTGGTGCGCGGCTTTTCAAAGTACACCCGCATGACAATATAGAGTTGGTCACTGAGCGCCTCAGAGAGTTGCTTGAGCTTCATCGCGTAGCTTTTGGCCGCTTCCACATCATGAATCGAACACGGACCGCACACCACCAGCAAACGGTGATCCCGCTTATGAATAATATCGGCAATGGTTTGGCGGGACTGGCGGATAAACTGTAGCGCCTGCTCACTGACGGGTATTTTTTCTTTTAATTCTTTCGGGGTGATCAGGACAGATTCATCTTGGATGTGAATGTTGTTCAGCTGGTCTCTTTGCATCTCGGCTTCCCTGTAAATCTAAATAAACACGTAATAATCAGACGACGTTAAACAGGGCAGCCCTGTTCCATAACTTCACCATAGCAAGGGAGTTCTACTGGTGGCAAGGGAGTGTAAACAAAAACAGCCAATCGTAAATATTTATTTACACCTGATTGTGTTTGGTGCTGACCCGCAAGCCAGTTACTATAGCGCCCATCACACCTGCACGGCCAACCGCGATGGAATTGATCTTTTCCCTCTTACAGCAACTCAGCGTCTATCTGGTAATCGCTTACTTACTCAGCAAAACCCCGCTGTTTATGCCGCTCACCACGGTGTCCGGCCGTCTGTCCCAGCGCTTTTCATGCTATGTGCTGTTTTCCCTCTTCTGTATTTTAGGCACTTATTTCGGGCTCGACATTGAAGATGCGATTGCCAACACCCGGGCGATCGGGGCGGTGATGGGCGGCCTGCTGGGCGGACCTGTGGTCGGCTTTGCCGTCGGCCTGACCGGGGGGCTCCATCGCTACAGCATGGGCGGCTTTACCGATGTGGCCTGCGCGATTTCCACCACTGTCGAAGGGCTAATTGGCGGCCTGATGCACAGCTACTTCGTTCGCCGTGGGCAGGTGGATCAGATCTACAGACCCTTTACCGTGTTTACCATCACTCTGGTCGCGGAAATCCTGCAAATGTTTATCATCCTGATGGTAGCGGAGCCGTTTGATAAAGCCCTGCATCTGGTCAGTGCCATTGCTCTGCCGATGGTGATTGCCAACTCGCTCGGCGCGGCGATGTTTATGAGCATTATTCAGGACAGAAAGACCATTTATGAAAAATACTCCGCCGCATTTTCCAGCCGGGCCCTGAAAATTGCCCAGCGCTCGGTCGGGATCCTGAGCCAGGGGTTTAACGAGGAAAGCACCCGGAAAATTGCCAAGATTGTCTATGAGGAAACCGGCGTCGGTGCGGTGGCAATCACCGATCGAGAGAAAATTATGGCGTTCATCGGCATCGGCGACGATCACCACCTGCCGGGTACACCCATTTCTTCCGGCTACACCAAGCGAGCTATCGACAGCTGTGAGCTGATTTATGCCGACGGCTATGACATTCCCTACCAGTGCTCGCTGCATGAGAAGTGTAAGCTCGGTTCGGCACTGGTGATCCCGCTGGTTGGCGGTAATCAGGAAGTACTGGGTACCATCAAGCTCTACGAGCCAAAACGTAAACTGTTTTCGACCGTCAACCTGACGCTGGGCGAAGGAATTGCCAAGCTGCTGTCGAACCAGATCCTGACCGGCCGTTATGCCCGCCAGCAGGCGTTGCTGACCGAGGCCGAGCTACGCCTTCTCCAGGCCCAGGTGAACCCGCATTTCCTGTTCAACGCCCTGAATACCATTAACTCCGTGGTGCGGCGCGATCCGGATAAAGCCCGCCAGTTGATCCAGCATCTGTCGCAGTTTTTCCGCCGTAATCTCAAGCAAAACATTGAAACGGTCACGCTGGAAGAGGAGTTGCAGCACGTGAATGCCTACCTGGAGATCGAGCTGGCGCGTTTTTCCGACCGACTCAGCGTGACGGTGAACGTCGACCCGGCGCTGCTGGGCCTGAAGTTGCCGACCTTTACCCTGCAGCCGCTGGTCGAAAATGCGATCAAGCACGGCACCTCGTCCCTGCTGGAAAATGGTAAAATTGCAATCAACGGTTACCGCACTAAAGCAGGGATCACCCTGGAAGTCGAAGACAATGCCGGTAACTATGCCCCGGTTGGCGAAGAAAGCGGACTGGGCATGAAAATAGTCGATAAACGACTGAGAAACATGTTCGGCCGTCAGTACGGGCTCACCATGACCTATCAGCCCCAAACCTGGACCCGAGCCACCCTGACACTACCGGCCGATGCCCTGCCATCGGTACAAGGAGACTCCGTATTATGATCAAGGCCCTTGTCATTGACGACGAACGATATGCCCGCGAAGAGCTGATCGACTTACTGCAAGAAACCGGGGAAGTGGACGTGATCGGTGAGTGCAGTAACGCCATTGACGGGCTGAAACAGATCAATGCCCTGAAACCCGATGCGATTTTTCTCGATATTCAGATGCCGCAGATCACCGGCATCGAAATGCTCAGCATGCTGGATCCCGACACCATGCCGAAGGTGATCTTTGTCACCGCCTATGATGAGTACGCCCTCAAAGCCTTTGAGGATAATGCCTTCGACTACCTGCTCAAGCCGGTCGAGACCTGCCGGCTGGAGAAAACCATCAAGCGGCTGAAGAAAGAATGCCAGAGCCCAGATTATTCCCCGCTAATGAGCGAGATGCTGGAACTGATCCCCTGCTCCGGGCACAACCGGATCCTGCTGCTCGATCCGGCCGAGATCGAGACCGCCTACAGTGATTTGGCCGGCGTGCATGTGGTCACTAAAGACAACCGGGTCAGCACCCAGTTGACCCTGAAAGTCCTGGAAGAAAAAACGCCGCTGATCCGCTGCCACCGCCAGTACCTGATCCACCCGCAGGCGATCCGCGAGATCAAGCTGCTGGACAACGGCCTGGCCGAGATCACCACCCAGCACAGCCACCAGGTGCCGGTCAGCCGCCGCTATCTCAAAGAGCTGAAAGACCGTTTCGGCCTGAGCTAATCCGGACAATCCCGGCGGGGATCTACCGGCCGTCCGCGCCGGACAGGCTGCGATCAAAACCCTGCTGCCAGAAGTTCTGGTACAGTTGCCCGTCCTGGCGTCGAAATTCACAAATACCCCACTCCATCCGCCGCTCCAATCCGAGTTGGCGCATCTGCTCCAACGAACAGTACGATTCCAGCCCTTTTTGATAGCCGCGGCGATAAGCCGGATAATCAACCACCAGCGCAGCGTTCACCGTCTGTGTCCGGTCCTGCAACCCGCTCTGCTCGTCAGGTTGCTCACCCCGTTGCCCCTGATTCAAGCCGAGCTGATACCAATTTCCATCCGCCATCAGCGATGCCTGCGTGGTCAGCACCGAACACCCACTCAACAGCAGCACCATCACACTGATCCGAAAGATGTATTGAAGCACCTTGCTCTCCTCATTCACCCATTCACCGCACTACCATAAGCCGCCCGGCTGAATCCTGACTGAATCCGCTTCCTATCGCTCAGCGCCGCTCACCCTGGCATACCGTCCACTGACAGTATTTGCCAAAACCACTCAAGCTGCATACCGACCGCTCATCTCGCCATACAACCACTCAGCAGATTAGCGCGTGCATCTTTCCTAACGCGCGTTAGCATGGCAGCTAATCAAAGAAGTTTTGCGAGTCCCCGCCCAAAGCAGTCAGGGCCCTGGTCGCAAAACAAACCCAGTCCAATCGGAAGAGAGACAACCCTATGACCTGGTTCCTGATGTGCGTGGCAGCCCTGGTAGGTGGATACTTCATCTACGGTGCATTTATCGAGAAAGTGTTCGGCATTAACGAAAACCGCCAGACACCGGCTTACAGCAAACAAGACGGCGTCGACTATGTGCCGATGTCGAACAAGAAAGTCTACCTGGTACAACTCCTGAACATCGCCGGTGTCGGTCCGATCTTCGGCCCGATCATGGGGGCTCTGTACGGCCCGGCAGCCATGCTGTGGATCGTCCTGGGTTGTGTCTTTGCCGGTGCCGTCCACGACTACTTCTCCGGCATGCTGTCCGTACGGAACGGCGGCGCATCCGTGCCGACCATCTCCGGCCGTTACCTGGGCAATGGCGCCAAACATTTCATGAACATTTTCGCCATCGTCCTGTTGCTGCTGGTTGGTGTGGTTTTTGTTTCTGCACCAGCAGGGATGATCACCAACCTAGTCAACGAGCAAACCGACATTGGCCTGTCGATGACCACGATGGTCTGCATCATCTTCGCGTACTACATCATCGCGACCATTGTCCCGGTGGATAAAATCATCGGCCGTTTCTATCCGCTGTTCGGCGCCCTGCTGATCTTCATGTCGGTCGGTCTGATCACCGCGATTGGTTTCTCCAGCGAGCACACGCTGCTGGGCGACTATGAAATGAGCCAGATGTTCACCAACATGAACCCGAACGATCTGCCGCTGTGGCCTGCACTGTTCATCACCATTGCCTGTGGTGCTATTTCCGGCTTCCACGCCACGCAGTCGCCACTGATGGCACGCTGCATGGAAAACGAGAAAAACGGCCGCTTTGTATTCTACGGTGCCATGATTGGTGAAGGCGTGATTGCCCTGATCTGGTGTGCCCTGGCGCTTTCTTTCTTCGGCTCTGTGGAAGGTCTGTCTGAAGCAGTGAAGAACGGTGGTCCGGGTAACGTGGTTTACAGCTCCTCTATCGGTCTGCTGGGTGTCTTCGGCGGCATCATTGCCTTCCTGGGTGTGGTCATTCTGCCAATCACTTCAGGCGATACCGCATTCCGCTCCAGCCGCCTGATCCTGGCCGAGTACTTCAACATGGAGCAGAAATCCCTGCGCAACCGCCTGCTGATGGCTGTCCCACTGTTCGTGATTGGCGGTATCCTGACTCAGGTCGACTTCGGGGTGATTTGGCGCTACTTCGGCTTTGCCAACCAGACCACTGCGGTGATGATGCTGTGGACCGCATCGGCTTACCTGCTGCGCCATAACAAGCTGCACTGGATCACCACCATCCCGGCTATTTTCATGACCACGGTCTGTATCAGCTTCATCCTGAACAACAGTCAGCTGGGCTTCGGCCTGCCGATGAACATCTCGACCATCGCCGGCATCATCGGTGCCCTGGCAGCAACCGTATTCGTCATCAAGCGCTCGAAAGGGAAAGGGGAAACCGACCTGGCCGACGAAGAAGAAACCAAGGGCAAGCTGGAAACCGCTTAATCGCGACCAGCCCCGCAATCCACAGAAACCAGCCCGTCGGCTGGTTTCTTTTTATCCCTGCTTTTTGAGCCCCACACTAATACGGCCCTACGCTTTTCCGGCTGACCCGACAGACAGACGAGACACCGCAATCCGACGTCCTTTCGCCACGACGGCTTCAGGCCCAAACGAAAACACGACGCAGACTCCTGGGTGTCTTTGCCGCCGAGCGTTTAACCATCTCACGCTGAATGCCCATCCAACCGCAGCCTTCCTGAACAGCATCTCTTCCCGCTCACAGTCCCTTCCCCACATAAACTCTCTCTGAGGAAATCACAAGTGCCCCGGCTCCCCCTTCGGAAACCAGCCTGCTCGCAGGCGTCATTCAATGAACAAGACGCACTGATCCTTGAGCAAACGACATGATTCAGATGACAGTATCTCGGAGCTTTCTTGCCATTGCCGGGAATGACGGTCGTGGGGAATAGTGACGGAAAACAGTCAGGCAAATCAGACAGATATAAAACAGCAGATAAAAAAAGCCCGCCGAATCGGCGGGCTTTCCTTTAAACGTCTTACGCGACGAATTACTTAGCAAGCTTCTCTTTGATACGAGCCGCTTTACCAGAACGGTCACGCAGGTAGTACAGCTTGGCACGACGTACTGCACCGCGACGTTTAACAGTAATGCTATCAACAACTGGAGAGTGAGTTTGGAACGCACGCTCAACACCTTCACCGTTCGAGATTTTACGAACAGTGAACGCAGAATGTAGACCACGGTTACGCTTAGCGATTACAACACCTTCAAAAGCCTGAAGACGTGAGCGCTCACCTTCTTTAACCTTAACCTGAACAACAACAGTGTCACCTGGTGCGAACGTTGGCAGGTCTTGTTTCATTTGCTCTTGCTCAAGAGCTTTGATGATATTACTCATTGGTATATACCCTAGAATAAACTGATACTAATAAAATTAATTGCTTGCTTTATGTTCGCGGATAAATTCCGCCAGCAAGAATTCCTGATCGTCAGTCAGAGCTAGGTTTTCCAGGAGCTCTGGTCTTCTCAGCCAGGTTCGGCCCAGCGATTGTTTCAACCGCCAGCGGCTAATGTCCTTGTGGTTGCCTGACAGTAAGACCTTAGGGACTTCCTGCCCGTCCAACACTTCAGGACGCGTATAATGCGGACAATCCAGCAGACCATTGGCAAAAGAATCTTCTTCTGCCGACGCAAAATCTCCCAGTACGCCCGGTACAAACCGGACCACTGCGTCAACCAGCGTCATGGCCGGCAATTCACCGCCCGTCAGCACAAAATCCCCGATAGACCATTCTTCGTCTACCTCTTGTTGGATAATGCGCTCATCGACCCCTTCATAGCGACCGCAGATCAGAATCAGATTCTCATTCTGCGCCAGCTCCTCAACACCCGCTTGATCCAGCTTACGGCCCTGAGGGGAGAGATAAATGACTTTAGCCTGACCTTCAACAGACTGCTTGGCTGCGTGAATGGCATCGCGCAAAGGCTGCACCATCATCAACATGCCCGGTCCGCCGCCGTAAGGTCGATCATCGACCGTCCGGTGCTTGTCATGAGTAAAATCGCGGGGATTCCACGTTTCTACCGACAAAAGGCCTTTTTTTACCGCCTGGCCTGTCACCCCAAAATTGGTAATGGCATGAAACATATCAGGAAACAGGCTAATAATGCCTACCTTCATTTGTTCACCTATTACCGGGGATTAAAATCCAGGATCCCAGTCAACTTCGATCCGCTGAGCAGTGCGATCAATCGACTTGATGACCTGCTCATCGAGGAACGGGATTAAGCGTTCCTTTTGTCCGAAAGCATCTTTCAGGTTGGCTTTCACTACCAGGACGTCGTTGGACCCTGTTTCCAGGATGTCAGTGACTTTCCCCAGGTCGTAACCTTCGGTTGTCACCACTGTCATGCCATACAACTCACGCCAGTAGAATTCTTCATCTGACAGCGCTGGTAGTTGATCGGCCTGTATTGCCACTTCACAGTTCGTGAACATCTGAGCGTCCTCGCGAACGTCCAGGCCCTCTAACTTCGCGACCAGACCCTGACCATGGCGTTTCCATGATTCAACATGGAGCGCCTGCCACTCACCCTTGACCTTTACAAGCCAAGGCTGATAATCAAAAATGCTTTCAGCTTGTTCTGTGTAGGAAAAAACTTTGAGCCAACCCTTGATACCGTAGGAGGCACCCAGTTTACCGACAACAACATAGTCTTGGTTACTTGAACTCATCGTTTCCGCTACCAGACAGGGCTAATTAAGCCGCTTTAGCAGCGTCTTTGATTAGCTTCGCTGCGCGGTCAGATACAGTTGCACCTTGACCTACCCAGTGATTAACACGGTCCAGGTCCAGACGCAGACGCTCTTCCTGACCTTTCGCTACTGGGTTGAAGAAACCAATTTTTTCAATGTTACGACCGTCGCGTGCAGCGCGAGAGTCAGCAACAACGATGTGATAGAATGGACGCTTTTTCGCGCCGTGACGTGCCAAACGAATGGTTACCATATCGTCCTCTTTGCATTACTGTAAATTAAATTGGCCCCGCCAAAAAATAACGGGGCCCGTGCCAAATTAAGCTCGGGAATTTTACTCCGAAAACTGACGAATGCAACCGCTTTAGCTAATTTTTCACCAGCAAACGTAAAATAACCCTGAGCGACTGAAGAATGCCTTAACGGCCCGGGAACATCCCGCCGCCCGGCATCATGCCTTTCATATTGCGCATCATGTTCTTCATCCCACCCTTCTGCATTTTCTTCATCATCTTCTGCATCTGGGTAAACTGTTTCAACAGGCGATTGACATCCTGTACCTGGGTGCCGGAACCTAGGGCAATCCGCTTTTTGCGCGATCCCTTGATCAGCTCAGGACGCTCACGCTCGCCCGGCGTCATCGAGTTAATGATAGCTTCCATCTGGACGAACATCTTATCATCCACCTGATCTTTGACGTTCTCCGGCAGTTGCGACATCCCTGGCAGCTTGTCCAGCATGCCCATCATGCCGCCCATCTTTTTCATCTGCTGCAGCTGGCCACGGAAGTCTTCCAGGTCGAAGCCTTTCTTCTCTTTGAATTTCTTCGCCAGTTGCTCGGCTTGTTCTTTGTCGACGTTGCGTTCCAGATCTTCGATCAGCGACAGCACGTCGCCCATGCCGAGGATTCGGGAAGCCACACGATCCGGGTGGAACGGCTCCAGCGCATCCGTTTTCTCACCGACACCGAGGAACTTGATCGGCTTGCCGGTAATATGACGGACCGACAGCGCAGCACCGCCCCGGGCATCACCATCCACCTTAGTCAGCACCACACCGGTCAGCGGCAGGGCTTCATCAAAGGCCTTGGCGGTATTGGCCGCATCCTGACCGGTCATCGCATCGACCACGAACAGGGTTTCAACCGGATTAAGCGCCCGATGCACGTCTTTGATTTCGTCCATCATTTCGCCGTCGACGTGTAGGCGACCGGCGGTATCGACAATCAGGACATCAAAGAATTTACGTTTGGCATGATCGACCGCCGCATTGGCGATATCGACCGGCTTCTGATCCGGGCTCGACGGGAAGAACTCGATACCAACATCGCTGGCCAAAGTTTCCAGCTGTTTGATCGCCGCCGGACGGTAGACGTCGGCAGACACCACCAGCACCTTCTTCTTCTGGCGCTCTTTCAGCAACTTACCCAGCTTACCCACACTGGTGGTTTTACCGGCACCCTGCAGGCCGGCCATCAGGATCACCGCCGGTGGCTGACTGGCGAGGTTCAAATCTTCATTCGACTCGCCCATGACCTGCTCAAGCTCAGCCTGAACGATCTTGATAAATTCCTGACCCGGCGTCAGGCTTTTCGACACTTCCGTGCCGACCGCGCGCTCTTTTACGCGCTTGACGAAATCACGGACAACAGGAAGCGCAACATCGGCTTCGAGTAACGCCATACGTACTTCACGCAGCGTATCCTTGATGTTGTCGTCCGTCAGGCGACCGCGGCCGCTGATATTCTTAAGCGTTCGCGATAAACGCTCCGATAAATTTTCGAACATGTGCTACTCGCTCGTTACGCAACTAAATCTGCAAGATCTGGTGAGTATACCGCATTCCACCGCCTGCTTTCATGTTCTGGCGGCGACTTTACTTTCAGTTCAGTTGCGAACTGGGTTCTTCGCCACAGATTCCGGACGCCATTACATTGGCGGCGAGACATTGAGCAGGTATAATTGCGGGTTCAAATCACCTTAACTTGTTCAGTCGACTATGGATATGTTGATAGCCTTCATGGCTGCTTGCTTATATTTCCTCGCCCTGGGGCTGGTAGTGCCTGGGTTGACCAACAGTAACGGCATCAAGACCAAACCGGTCTTCGTGACCGCACTGGCGGCCATTGCCTTGCATATCCTGCTGCTGAAAGACCTGATCCACGGCGGTGTCGGCCAGAACTTAAGTATTCTAAACGTCGCCTCGCTGATTAGTCTGATCATCGCCCTGCTGACCACGGTGGCCATTTTGCGCATCCGGGTCTGGTTTCTGCTGCCGGTGGTTTACAGTTTTGCCGCCATTAACCTGTCTGCGGCCACCTTGCTGCCCGGGACCTTCATCACCCATCTGGAAGCGCATCCGCAGGTGCTGCTGCATATCTCCCTGGCGCTGTTTTCCTACTCCACCCTGATGATTGCCACCTTGTATGCCATACAGCTGGCCTGGCTCGACCACAAACTGAAAAAGAAGAAGAGCCTGGTGATCAACCCGAACATTCCCCCTTTAATGATGGTCGAGCGACAGCTTTTCAAGATCATTTTGGTCGGAAATTCACTCTTGACCCTCACCCTGATCACAGGTTTTATTTTCATCCAGGATATGCTGGCCCAGGGCAAACTACATAAAGCCGTGCTGTCACTGCTGGCCTGGTGTGTCTACAGCGTGCTGCTGTGGGGACATTATCAGAAAGGCTGGCGCGGACGCCGGGTGATCTGGTTCAGCATGGTCGGCGCTTTCCTGCTGACACTGGCTTACTTCGGGAGCCGGTTTGTTAAAGAAATCATTATCGGTGGTTGACGCCGAGATGAAAGCCATCTTTCAATTGACACCCACCCGCTCCGGGTACACATTATTTGTAACAGAAACGTTAAGGGCATAACTTTTTGGACGATATATCCACGGGAGTCTTATTCTCTCTCCTGATATTACTTCTCGTCATTTCCGGATACTTCTCCGGTTCTGAAACCGGCATGATGTCACTCAACCGCTACAAGCTGCGACATCTTGCCAACCAGGGACACCGGGGGGCCAAGCGGGTTGAAAAACTGCTGGGGCGCCCGGATCGGCTGATCGGCCTGATCCTGATCGGCAACAACCTGGTCAATATCCTGGCTTCCGCCATCGCAACCATCCTCGGAATGCGGCTCTACGGTGACATGGGGGTGGCTATCGCAACCGGTGTCCTGACCTTAGTGGTCCTGGTGTTTGCCGAAGTCACCCCGAAAACCCTCGCAGCCCTCTACCCGGAACGCGTTTCCTATACCAGCAGTATCGTCCTACAGTTTCTGATGCGACTCCTCTACCCGCTGGTCTGGCTGGTCAACGGCATCACCAACGGCTTCCTCCGCCTCGTCGGCCTGAAAACCGATGCCCTGGATGATGCCAAACTCAGTTCTGATGAACTCCGCACGGTGGTCAACGAAGCCGGCGGCCTGATCCCCCGCCGCCACCAGGATATGCTGCTGTCGATCCTCGATTTGGAAAACGTCACCGTCGAAGACCTCATGGTTCCGCGCAGTGATATCGCCGGGATCAACATCAATGACGACTGGAAATCCATCGTCCGCCAGCTCAGCCATTCCGCCCACGGGCGCATTGTGCTCTACCGCGACAATATTGACGAAGTAGTCGGGATGCTGCGGGTACGCGAAGCCTACCGCCTGATGATGGACAAGAACGATTTCAGTAAAGAAAACCTGCTGCGGGCTTCCGACGAAGTCTACTTCATCCCGGAAGGGACGCCGCTCAACATCCAGTTGCTGAAATTCCAGCGCAATAAACAGCGCATCGGCCTGATTGTTGATGAGTACGGTGATATTCAGGGTCTGATCACCCTGGAAGATATTCTTGAAGAAATCGTCGGGGAGTTTACCACCTCGATCACCCCAACCCTGGCGGAAGAAATCAAGCCGCAGGCTGACGGCAGCCTGATGATTGAAGGGACTGCCAATATCCGGGATCTAAACAAGAGCCTGAACTGGGATCTGCCCACTGACGGTCCGCGGACCCTCAATGGCCTGATCCTCGAACACCTCGAAGACATTCCGGACTGCCGCCTGAGCATTAAAGTCAGCGGACATCAAATGGAGATCGTCGAAGTCGCGGACAATATGATCAAGCTGGTCAAAGTCCTGCCCCCGGCCACCGCCAAGAAAAGTCGGGTCGCCTAACTCCCAGATCAAACAAGCCGGCGCATGCGCCGGCTTCTTTATGTTCGCAACCTGGATGTTCGCAACCTGGACTGCCTGGTGAGCGAGGCGAGCCTTACTTCACACGCAGCTCTTGCAGCATGGATGCCGGCAAGGCCAGCTCGTCATTCTTATTGACATCAATTCCGGCCGCCAGAATCGTCTTGGCAATCTCTTGCGCCTCGTCCAGCGAGTGCATGCTGTACGTCCCGCACTGGTACTCATTGAGTTCCGGGATCTGGTTTTGAGATTCGACTTTCAACACATCTTCCATCGCCGCCTGCCAGCTCGCGGCGACTTGCTGCTCACTCGGCGCACCGATCAGACTCATGTAGAAACCGGTCCGGCAGCCCATCGGCGAAATGTCGATGATTTCCACCTGATCCGAATTGAGGTGATTACGCATAAACCCGGCAAACAAGTGCTCCAGCGTGTGGATCCCCCGCTCACTGAGAATGTCTGCATTCGGACGGCAAAAACGCAAATCAAACACCGTAATGGTATCGCCTTTCGGGGTTTGCATGGTTTTGGCGACCCGGACCGCCGGGGCGTGCATGCGCGTATGATCGACCGTAAAACTATCGAGTAATGGCATTATTTCCTTCTCCTTTGCCCATCGTCATTCTGCTCTCCATAGCTTAGCTGTTCCGGCGTTTGTTCGCTCAGAACGGCCACCAGCTACGGTTGTCTTCCAATTCCTGTCGGCACTGCTTCAGTTGCCAACCATAGTCCTTTGCTTGCTGATCCACCCGGCGGGAGACTTTCATCACCCCCGGTTTCGCGCGGTAGCTGCCGCGCCGGTAGCCACCCCGCCCTTCATGATAAGCCAGGTACTGGTTGTAGGCATCCCATTTGGACACCCCCAGCTGGCGCTGGGTTTCATGGGTGTACCAGCCGACAAACATCAGCGAATCCGCAAAGTCGGTGCGGGAGCCACCATTGCCGGTGGCTTTCTGGTAATCGGCCCAGGCCGGATCCTGCGCCTGGGCGTACCCGTATGCGCTGCTGATCCGTCCCCAGGGAATGAAGCCCAGCAGATAGTCTTTGGGCGGCCGGGCATCATGGCGAAAACTGCTTTCCTGCTTGATAAAGGCCATGGCTACCTGAATCGGCGTCCCCCAGGTGTCCTGCATCTCCAGCCCGGCTTCATACCAGTCCGGTTGCGCGCGAAAAATGTTACATAGGTTCGACTGATCTTTGGGTGGTGGCGTGGCACAGCCGGCCAACAACACGACCAGCGAGCCACCGAAGATGGCCTGTCTCAAAAAGCGCGTCATTTCGTCCCCCTGACGGGAACCAAACAGCAATGCGGCGGTCAGAACTTATGACTGGCAGCCGTGCTGTCGTCATCCCTGCGAAATTCATTTTCCGGGCAGCTCCATGGCTGCCCTTTTTTTATTCGGTTCAATCGGGCTGCACGCCTTGCGCCAGCACCGCTGGCTGGCGCTGCCGTGTTATTTCAAGTAATCGAAATAAGTATCCAGGAAGTCATCAAACGACTGGCGATCGCTCTGCTCAATCTCGCGTTGCTTGGCCACCGAAGCCGCCGCTTCCTGCTCAAAATCCTGAGCGGAATAGAATCGGAAGTCGCGTGTTTTCAGCGCCTGCGCGTGAGAGCGGGCCAGTGCCTTGCCGACATTCCCAATCCCAGCTTGCTGTTTGATCTGCGTCAGCAACTGTGCCGACAGGGTCAGCGCCGGATTTTCTATCCAGGTTTTCAAGCGGGCGACGGTCTGCTGGTAGTGATCACTCCCTGCGGCCTGATCCATCGCTTCTGCGACCTGGCCCAGTTCAGCGAACACTCGCAGCCCCCATGACTGCAGCGACAAACGCTCCCCGTTGCACCCGATCTTCAGTTGCAGATCCGGGTTGCGGCCATCCAGAACCACCCGGTTCCAGTTATCCCGCCAGCACGCCAGCTCGGCATCATCCATCGGATCCGAGGACGACAGCACGGCCCAGGTCAGGAACAGATCCAGGAAACGCACCTGATCTTCGGTGATCCCGATCGGGCTGAACGGATTCACATCCAGCGAGCGCACTTCAATGTACTCGACTCCGCCGCGGCCCAGGGCTTCGGACGGTTTCTCGCCCGACTTCGCCACCCGTTTCGGTCGGATCGGGGCGTACAGCTCATTCTCAATTTGCAGCACGTTGGCATTGAGCTGGCGGTATTCACCGTCCACCTTGACCCCAATCTTGGCAAACTCTTCCGACGGGGAGCGGATCGCGCGCTGCAAACCTTCCAGGTATTGCGCCAGACTGTTAAAACCAATTTTCAGCGAGCTTTGCTCATGGTTGGTGTAACCCAGATCGCTCAGCCGGAGCGCTGTTGCGTTCGGCAGGAAGTGGGTACCACAACCGATTTTTTCAAAATTCAGGGCCGAAGCACTGTTGTTCAGGAACGAGCCACACAAGGCCGGGGAAGCCCCAAACAGGTAGGGGATCAACCAGCCGAAGCGGTAATAGTTACGGATCAGGCCAAAGTAGGCCTCAGAGACAGCGGCCTGGCGCGCTTCAGCCGTTTGTTCGCCAAACAGTTGCTCCCAGAACGCATCCGGGAATGAGAAATTAAAGTGAACGCCCGAAATTACCTGCATCACACTGCCGTAACGGTGTTTCAGCCCCTGGCGGTACAGGGTTTTCATCCGGCCGCTGTTGGAGCTGCCGTACTGAGCCAGGGTGATCTCGTCTTCGCTGCCGACAAAACACGGCATCGACATCGGCCACAGCGTTTCCTCGCCCAGCTTACTGTAGGTAAACTGATGGATATCACTCAGTTGCGTCAACAAACTGTCTACATCGCGCGACACCGGGGTAATAAATTCCAGCAGCGATTCTGCAAAATCGGTGGTGATCCACTGGTTGGTGAGCGCCGAGCCCAATCCTGCCGGGTGCGGTTGTGCAGACAATGTTCCTTCCGGGGTAATACGTAGCGCTTCGCGTTCGAGGCCACGTCCTATCTGAGTCAATGCATCAGGATTCGCGGAAATCTGTTGCAACCTTTGTGAAAAATCCATCAAGGTCATTCTCGATCTTTTACTGAGTGAAGTAAGGTAGAGTAATCATTATTTTTAACGATTACCATGATTATTCATACGAAACAGTTTTACTGACCAGAAACAATCCTCATCGTCCGGGCCCTGTTGGTCTGCCCTGCTGAAAAAGAAAGAAGCCATCGCATCAACGCCGGCTTCTTTGTCCGTTAACTGCGTGGTTGCAGCGCTCTGACCGGGATCCCCAGGGTTTCCAGCTGCGGCCGCAGCGAGGCCGCATCGCCCACCACGATGATCTGGTAGTCCTTCGGATTGAACCATTTCGCCGCCAGCTGATCCAGCCGGGCCTTGGTAATGGTCGCCACAATCTCATTGCGCTCGGCAACAAAGTTCTGCGGCAGCGCGTAGGTCAGGATCTGCCCTAACAACTGCGCTTTCTTGCCCGGCGTTTCGTAGTTGAGTGCATCCTGCTGACCGACGGCCAGGCGCATAAAAGCCACTTCTTTGTCCGTCACGCCCTGCTGGCTCATCGTTTCGAGCTCGGCCAGAAACTCTTTCACGGAAGCCAGGGTGGCATCTGCCCGGACCTGGGCATAAAACGCAGACAATCCCACTTCCTTGCCGCCGTCCTGATAGCCGCCGGCACCATAGGTATAGCCCTTATCTTCCCGCAGGTTCAAATTAATCCGGCTGTTAAAGTTCCCGGCCAGGTTGAAGTTCGCCAGCTGGGTTTCGAACAGCTCCCCGGTCGCATCATACGGCAATCCCTGGCGAACCAGACGGATCATGCTCTGCGGTGCGCCCGGTTTGTCCACCAGCCAAAGGGTCTGCCCGTTGAGCGTCGGCAGGGTTTGCGGTGCATACTCCGGCTTCGGCATGCCGGACCATTGCGCCAGAAACGCCAGCTGCGGGGTCAACGCCTTGGCCTGGATATCCCCGACGACCACGATATCCGCACCGTTCGGGGTGTAATAACGCTGGTAGAAGGCTTTGACATCCGCCAGGGTGATGGCTTTCAGCGAAGCGGTGGTACCTTCCGGCGGCAGGCTGAATGTGGTGCCGCTATACAGCACTTCCCGCGAGGCCTGACCGGCCAGCCAGGACGGCTTCTGGTGCTCATAGACAAGTCCTTCCAGGGCCTGCTGTTTCAAACGAGCAAAGTCATCCAGATTGAATGCCGGATAGAACAGCCGCTCTTCCAACAGGGTCAGGGTTTCCGCCAGGTTTTTCTTCAGCGACGACACGGACACAATGGTGCCGTACAGCCCGGCATCAAAATGGATCGAACTGCCCAGACGATCGAGGCGCGAAGAGAGGGCTTCCACGGTCGATTTCTGGCTGGCTTCGTTCATCATCGCCGCCGTCAGGCTGGCCAGACCGGTTTTACCGGCCGGTTCGAACCGTCGTCCAGCCGGGATCATCATCTGCAGCTCAACCGTCGGGGTTTCATGGTAGTTGGTTCCCAGCACCTTGATCCCGTTGGCCAGCTCAAACTCATAGAGTTCCGGCATCGCCGGCGTCACCGGCGAAGACGGCTCCGGCATCACCGAGCGATCAAAGTCATCTTGGGCTTCTCGCAGCACCAGCTGTTCGTCGCTGACTTTCTGGTGCGCCGCAATGAGCCGTGGCGCCAGGGTATAGTTCGGCTTGGCGGCCTCAATCCCGGTCCGTCCTTTCGGCACGACGCTGAGCGTTACATTCGGGTTCCCGTTCAGATATTGCTGATACACCTGCTCGACACTGGCCGGCGTCACCGCACGCAGGTTCCCCAGCTCTACCCCCAGGTAGTTCGGATTCTCGAAGAAGGTTTCATAGGCTGCCAGCTGCGACACCTTGCCACGCACACTTTGCAGGCCAAAGATCGCATCGGCTTCTACCATGCCTTTGACATCATCCAGCTCTTTGGCATTGACGCCGCGTTGCTCCAACCCATCGAGAATGGAGACCACTTTGGCACGCAGGGATTTCAGATCGCCTTTCTCTCCGCTCTGGGCCATGGCGTACACATAGAAGGTGCAGGCCAGCTCCGCACAGTCATGGAATGCCCCGGCATCGTTGACTTCACCGGTTTTCACCAAGTCCTGGTACAGCAGGCTGTTCTTGCCACCGCCAATCACCTGGGCCAGCATATCCAGCGAGGCTTCATCCTGTGCCCCCAAATACGAGGTCGGCCAGGCCATCAGCAGCATCGGCTGCTGGATCTTATCTTCCAGCGTCAGGTAACGATCGCGCTCAAGCGTGACCGGGCGCTGCTGCGGCTTATCCACTTGCGGGCCGCGTGGGATCGAGCCGAAGTACTTGTTGACCCAGGCCAGCGTCTGCTCCACGTCCAGATCACCGCCAATGGTCAGCGTGGCATTGTTCGGGCCGTACCAACGCAGGAAGAAGGCTTTGAGGTCATTGACATCGACGCGGTCGAGATCTTCAACATAGCCGATTGTCTGCCAGGAATAAGGATGGGTGCGCGGGAACAGGGCTTCGCCCATCCGCTCGTAGACCAGGCCGTAAGGACGGTTCTCATAGCGCTGTGCACGCTCGTTTTTCACCGTCGAACGCTGGATCTCAAATTTATGTTGAGAGACGGCGTTGAGCAAAAAGCCCATCCGGTCGGACTCCAGCCACAGCATTTTCTCCAGCTGGTTGGCCGGGACGGTCTCAAAATAGTTGGTTCGATCCCGGTTGGTGGTGCCATTCAGCGTGCCGCCGGCTTCGGTGATAAGACGGAAATGCTCCTGATCGCCAACGTTTTCCGACCCCTGGAACATCATATGTTCAAAGAAATGGGCGAAGCCGGATTTGCCCAGCGCTTCGCGGGCCGACCCCACATGATAGGTCACATCGACATGTACCAGCGGATCAGAGTTATCTTCATGCAGCACCACGGTCAGGCCGTTATCCAGCACGTACTTGCGATACGGGATCACCGGCTGGGCCTGCTCGGCCGTCACCTGTTCAACAAATGTCACCCCATCGGGTAACGCGGAGGACTTGTCTTGTGTCGCCTCCAGGGCAGAGCACCCTGCCAGCGAAAACAGCGCGACACCTAGAATCCACTTTTGCACGTAAGCATTCCTTATCAAAAACCTTGGACAACCAGCGCCAGCAGCAGGTAGCGCACGGCTTTGCCCAGAAAAATCAGCACCAGGCTCAAGTCGTGGCGCATACGCAGCCAGCCCGCCGCCAGACATAACGGATCCCCAATTACGGGTAACCAGCTGAACAGCAGCGACCAATAGCCGTACTTTTTCAGCCATTGCAAAGCTTTATGACCGTTTTTCTCGTCAGAAGTTTTATCCGGCAGCCACCTTCCCAGCCAGTAATTGATCATGCCGCCCAGGGTATTGCCCGCCGTAGCCACACCGATCAGCAGCCAGACCGAGTGCTCCCCCAGTGTCAGGGCCGCCACCAGACTGGCTTCCGAACCACCGGGGAGCAGGGTCGCACTGAGCAGGCCGGTCGAGAACAACACCCAAAGGGCTGAGCTGCCTTGAAATAACTCTAGCATTGAAATGCCCGGTACAAGATTACTTGCTCCTGATAGTGCCGGGCCAAGCCCGGAAAACCGTTACGCATCACCGCCCACCGCCAGCACGATTTTGCCCCGGGTGTGGCCGCTTTCAATCGCCTGGTGTGCTTGCGCGCCGTCCGCCAGCGGATAAACCGCATCGACATGCAGGCTCAGGGTTCCGGCAGCCAGCATGGCCATCATCGCATCGTTCTGCGTCACCGACGGCGTGACCAGCATCCCCTCGGCCTGCAGCCCGCGCTGGCGCGCCTGCTCGCAGACTTGCTCGGCGGTGATCGTCGGCACCGTCACCACCCGACCACCGGCTTTGACACAACCGAGCGCGGCAGTGCCGACATCTCCGCCCATCAAATCGATCAGGACATCAGCATCCTTCAACTGGGAATCCAGCGGTCCTTGGCGATAGTCGAGTGCTGTTGCACCGAGCTGGCGCACAAAATCGGCATTGCCTGCCGAGCAACTGGCAAACACCTTGGCGCCGCGCGCAACGGCCAGCTGAATGGCCAGATGCCCCACGCCCCCGGCGCCCGCCAGCACCAGCACCTGATCGCCGGCCTTCACCGCTGCTTTCTCCAGCGCCTGCCAGGCGGTCTGGCCAGCCAGTGGCAAGGCTGCCGCCTGGCGCATCGGCGTCGATGCCGGAACCGGGCTCAGCTGCGCCGCCGGAACCACCACGTACTCGCTATAGCCGCCGCCCTGCAAAGGAAAGCCGATAAATCCCGACACCCGATCGCCGACCGACCACCGGCGCACCGACTGACCACAGGCCACCACATCACCGGCAATGTCATAGCCCGGCACCCAGGGCAGGTTGTCCTTGTTCTGCGCCGCAGCCCATCCCAGACCCGCCCGGGTTTTGGCATCGATCGGGTTCACCCCGGCATAAGCCACCTTGATTAACACCTGATCATCCGCGAGCACCTGAGCATCGGCCAGCGCCGGGAGCATCTGAGTTTGCATGGCCAGGACGGCCGGTTCGCCAAAACGGGTTATCGCCAATTGCTGATAGGTTTCCATCTTCGCCTTTCCTTCTGTCTCTCAATCACAGCATCATACCAAATAAAAAAACGGGCAGCCTGACGCTGCCCGTTTTTGAAGGTTCCCGGATATTTTTCGTGCTAGCCGACCAGAGCCAGCAAGATACCGGCCGCCACCGCCGAGCCCAGCACCCCGGCCACGTTCGGGCCCATGGCATGCATCAACAGGAAGTTATGCGGGTTGGCTTCCAGGCCGACCTTGTTCACCACCCGGGCCGCCATCGGCACCGCCGAAACCCCGGCCGCACCAATCAACGGATTGATCGCTTCTTTGCTGTAGCGGTTGAGCAACTTGGCCATCAGTACCCCGCCGCCGGTTCCGACGCTGAACGCGACGGCGCCCAGCACCAGGATCCCCAGGGTTTCGAACTGGAGGAACTTGTACGCTTCCAGTTTAGAGCCGACCCCCAGTCCCAGCATGATGGTGACGATATTGATCAGTTCGTTTTGCACTGTGTTGGACAAACGCTCCACCACGCCGGACTCACGCATCAGGTTACCCAGACAGAACATCCCGACCAGCGGCGTCGCAGACGGCAGGAACAGAATAGTCATCAGCAGCACAGCCAGCGGAAACAGTACTTTTTCAGTTTTGCTGACATGGCGCAGCTGCTCCATCTGAATCGTCCGCTCTTCCGGTGTCGTCAGGGCTTTCATGATCGGCGGCTGGATAATCGGCACCAGCGCCATATAGCTATAGGCCGCAACCGCAATCGCCCCAAGCAGATCCGGGGATAACCGACTGGCGAGGAAAATCGCCGTCGGGCCATCCGCCCCACCGATAATCGCGATGGACGAGGCATCCGCCAGGCTAAACTCCATCCCCGGCACCAGGTTCAGCAAAATCGCGCCGAACAGGGTGAAGAAGATCCCGAACTGAGCCGCCGCCCCCAGGAGCAGCGTTTTCGGGTTCGCAATCAGAGCCCCGAAGTCGGTCATTGCCCCCACGCCCATGAAGATCAGCAGCGGGAAGACCCCGGTTTCAATCCCGACGTGGTAGATGTAATACAGCAACCCGCCCGGCTCAGTAAATCCGGCGTTGGGAATATTCGCCAGAATGGCGCCAAAGCCCATCGGCAACAGCAGCAAGGGCTCAAAGCCCTTGCGAATCGCCAAAAACAACAGACCGGCACCCACCAGGATCATCACCAACTGGCCGAGCTCAAAGTTGGCGATCCCGGTTTCTAACCAAAGTTTCAATAAACCTTCCATGGTTTCCTCTTATGCCAGGCTCAGGATCGGAGAGCCGACCGCCACGGAATCGCCTTCTTTGACATGCAAGTCCTGGACTACCCCACTGCGGGTGGCACGGATCTCCGTCTCCATTTTCATGGCTTCGAGGATCACCAGCACATCACCTTCGGAAACCTGATGACCTGGTTGAACATTGATCTTAAAGATATTCCCAGCCAGCGGCGCTGCGACCGGCTCCGCCGAGGACGCTGCCGGAGCAGCCGCTGGTTGTGCAGCCGGCTCTACAGAAGACAGCTCACCGCCCGGACCCACTTCCACGTTGTAGACCTGACCATTGACACGCACGCTGTAAGCTTCGACCCGACCGGTAGCAGCAGGCGCAACAGCCGGTTGCGCAGGTGCCGCTTCAGGCTCCGTACCCGGTGCCGGTTCAAAGGCCGCCGGATTGTTACGGTTTTTGAGGAAATTCAGACCCACCTGCGGGAACAGGGCATAAGTCAGTACATCATCAATCGACGCCTCGGCCAATTTGATCCCATCCGCCTTAGCTTTTGCCGTCAGCTCCACCGTCAGGCTAGACAGCTCAGCTTCCAGCCGATCCGCCGGACGACAGGTGATCGGCTCAGCCCCTTCCAGAACCCGGGCCTGAAGTTCAGCATTCACCGGCGCCGGCGTCGCGCCGTACTCCCCTTTCAGCACCCCTGCCGTTTCTTTGCTGATACTCTTGTATCGCTCACCCGTCAGCACGTTCAGCACCGACTGGGTTCCGACGATCTGGGATGTCGGCGTCACCAGCGGGATAAAGCCCAAGTCTTCGCGCACGCGCGGGATCTCTTCCAGTACTTCATCGAAACGATCGGCTGCGCCCTGCTCCTTGAGCTGGCTTTCCATATTGGTCAGCATGCCACCCGGCACCTGGGCCAGCAGAATCCGGGCATCCACCCCTTTCAGGCTGCCTTCGAATTTGGCGTACTTCTTGCGCACATCCCGGAAGTATCCGGCAATCGGCTCCAGTTGCTGGAGGTCCAGCTTGGTATCGCGCTCGGTACCTTCCAGCATCGCGACCACGGTTTCCGTCGGGGTGTGGCCGTAGGTCTGGCTCATCGACGAAATCGCGGTATCGAGAATATCCAACCCGGCTTCCACCGCTTTGATGGCCGTCGCCGTCGACAGGCCGGTGGTGGCGTGGCAATGCAGCGCCAGCGGTACATCACAGGAGGCTTTGATCCGCTTGACCAGCTCTTCCGCCTCATACGGTTTCAGCAGGCCGGACATGTCTTTGATACAGATTGAATGACATCCCAGATCTTCCAAGCGCTTGGCGAGATCGGTCCAGGTGTCTAAATTGTGCACCGGACTGGTGGTATAGGAAATGGTGCCCTGGGCATGAGCGCCGACATCGACAGTGGCTTTGACCGCACGCTCGAAGTTTCGGACATCATTCATTGCATCGAAAATCCGGAACACATCCATGCCGTTGGCGTGGGCCCGCTCGACAAATTTGTCGACCACATCATCGGCATAGTGCCGATAGCCCAGCAGATTCTGACCCCGCAGCAGCATCTGCATCGGGGTTTTCGGCATCGCCTGTTTCAGTGCCCGCAAACGCTCCCAGGGGTCTTCCCCCAAATAACGAATACAGGCATCAAACGTCGCCCCGCCCCAGGTTTCCAGAGACCAGTAGCCGACATTGTCGAGCTGCTCGGCGATCGGCAACATATCTTCAAGACGCAAACGGGTGGCAAAAAGAGACTGATGGGCGTCACGTAACACGACGTCAGTGATCGCTAAAGACTTGGACATGCTCACAAACTCCTTGTAATTAAAATCGTCCGACAACCTGAATGTCAGCGGTGACGTTGACGGTATTGATGTACCGCAGCGGTGATGGCGGCAACGACATCCGCTTGGACACCGGTTTGGGTATGAGCAACGGCTGGCGCAGGCTGAGATGCCGACAGGTCATCTTTGGGCGCGACTTTGGCGAGCAGTTGCACGAGAAAGATCAGGACGCTGAGAAAGGCAAAGACAACCACCATCCCGGTGATCATGATTGTCGCGGCCTCCCACAGCAGACTACCTAAATCTGCCATTATTGATTCCTTTCATAACGAGTGCTTGGCTGGCTAAGAATTAACACGAGCGGTCAAAATATGTCAAATTGATTCACAGTTTAAGCGCTGATATCTGCATTTAACCTCAATTTACGCCGCATTGGCATCATTTTGTTAACATTATTGCGAAATCAACATAACACACTGAATTTCAATCGCTCTTAAGACCGAGACAGGGGCTGAGGGAAGAAGGAAGTACATCAGGGGAATGAAGGATATGCATCTGAAAATCCACAGCATTTGCAAATCAATGAGCCAATTATTCCTCACTAACTAGTTGATTATATTGATAGCAAACCGGGACGCGCGATGAAAGCGGGGAGCATTTCGGCAATAGATCATCTCGTTACTTCATATAGCAAAATAAACAGTTCTGATCGATTTTCAGAATAAAGCGCAGAAAATAAAAAAGCCCGGCCAAAGGCCGGGCTTGATAAGATGGCGCGCTCGGGAGGATTCGAACCTCCGACCGCCTGGTTCGTAGCCAGGTACTCTATCCAGCTGAGCTACGAGCGCACGCTTAATCTCGGTATTTCACAACGTCAGAGCGTTGCCAAAGCAATATGGCGCGTCCGGGAGGATTCGAACCTCCGACCGCCTGGTTCGTAGCCAGGTACTCTATCCAGCTGAGCTACGAGCGCACACTTAATTCGGTTTGTCAGACAGACAACTCCGTCCTGTCTGTATAAATAATGGCGCGTCCGGGAGGATTCGAACCTCCGCCCGCCTGGTTCGTAGCCAGGTACTCTATCCCGCTGAGCTACGGACGCGCAATGCAAGGGCCATTCGATATAAAAGGAATGGCGGTGAAGGAGGGATTCGAACCCTCGATACGGCTATAAACCGTATACTCCCTTAGCAGGGGAGCGCCTTCAGCCTCTCGGCCACCTCACCGTCTTGCGGGGGCTCATATTACTGCCACCCGAAAATAAGTCAAACACTTTATTGTCAAAAAATAACATTGCCTGCGCAGATGGATACTAAATAGCCAACCCGACAATTTATCCAACATCACTTGAACAGTATCGCATTTGATTTCAATAAAATAACATAACAAGCGAGGAACGCCAGCCTGCAATAATTACAAAAAAGGCCAGCCTAGGCCGACCTTTTCCGAATCAGTAGTTGCCCGATCCCTGTGAACCGGTTTCTTTTTCTGCTTGAATACGCATGTAGATTTCTTCACGGTGCACAGAAACTTCTTTTGGTGCATTTACACCAATGCGAACCTGATTCCCTTTCACGCCAAGAACAGTGACGGTTACTTCGTCACCAATCATTAGCGTCTCACCTACGCGACGTGTCAAAATAAGCATTCGTGTGCTCCTTGAGTATTCTCAGTTTTATAAGCGTTTAATGTTTATTATCCAACAATATTTACGAAATCGTAAATATTCACTGCTCAAGAAACAGCGAGAAGCGGTCGATTATCCAGACTTTCGGCTTCGACCACAAACCTTTTATGGACAATATTGACAGCCAACTGTTGATCACTGTCGCTCACCAGCAGAGAGAGACAATGCGCTGAGCACATATGCTGTCGCACGGTGATACCGGCCTCCGCTAAGACAGCGCACACCGGATCCACCAGAGCCACAACCCCATTTCCAACCAGCGACAAAGTCGCAACGCCGGCCAGCGGCTGCATCTTATGCTCCAGCACCAGCTCCAAACGAGCCAGTTGCTCATTGGCTGTCACTAATTGCGTTGTATGGTTCTCGGTCGGTTGACACCAACACGCCAGACCAAACAAGTTGAGCTGATCCTGCAGCTCTGCAATTGGCATGGCCACTTCCAGCAAGGTTTGCTGGCCTTTCAGAGCCACCCCAACCACCTCAGTTGACACCCGGGAGTCAAAACTCACCAGTGTTCCGTTCCCCTCTTCAAACGAAGACAGGACCCTCAACGGGACACCGTTTTCTCTCGCATGCTCAACTGATTGTAATTGTAGCACTTTCGCGCCATTTCGTGCCATTGACGTCATATCGTCAAAATGCACGACGTCCAGACGACGAGCGTCCGGCTCAATCCGCGGATCGCAGGTATACACCCCGTCCACATCGGTAAAGATCTGACATTCATCCGCGTGTAAAGCGCCTGCCAGTGCAACGGCCGTGGTATCGGAACCACCGCGCCCCAGGGTTGTTATCTCCCTTTCGTCACTAATGCCTTGAAATCCAGCTACTATCACAACTTTGTCTTGTGCCAGTAACTGTTGAATAGGACGAGGATCAATATGGGTTATGCTCGCATCACTGAACGTACTGTCCGTTTCGATGCCAGCCTGCCAACCGGTCAATGACACGGCGGGCTGTCCCATCTTATTCAACATCATCGCGAGTAAAGCCATTGAGACTTGTTCACCCGCCGACAAGAGAACATCAAGTTCTCGCGCTGCAGGCACAGCATCGATTTGCTGTGCAAGGCCCAGGAGACGATTCGTCTCACCAGACATGGCCGAAACAACTACGACGAGTTGATGGCCTTCACTTTTAGCTTTCATGACCTGCTTGGCTACAGCCTCAATTCGCTCAATCGAACCAACTGATGTTCCACCAAACTTTTGCACTATTAGCGATTCACGCGCAATCTGCGTCACTTTACTTCACCTTCCTGGGGCTTGTACCCCGTTGCCAAACATAGCGGTAAAGAGCGCCTTAGAGGCGCTCCGCGATCCATGCCTGTGCAGATTCTAGCGCTGCCGGAAGCGCTGATACATCAGTGCCCCCCGCCTGTGCCATATCCGGACGGCCGCCGCCTTTACCACCCACTTGCTGAGCCACCATGTTGACCAGTTCACCAGCTTTCACTTTGCCGATCAGGTCCTTGGTTACCCCTGCGATTAGTCCGACTTTGTCGTCGCTGGCATTACCCAGTACCACAATGCCGCTGCCAAGCTGGTTCTTCAGCTCGTCCACCATGCCACGAAGGGCTTTGTTGTCCGCACCATCCAGCTTCGCCACCAATACTTTTACGCCATTAATTTCTTGCGCCTGGTTGATCAGGCCCGCACTTTCCTGCGCCGCCAGTTTGTCTTTCAGCTGCTGGATCTCTTTTTCCAGCTGCTTATTCTGGGCGACCAGTGCGCTGACTTTCGTAACCACCGATGCGCTGTCTGATTTCACCAGACCTGCTGTTTCTGTCAGCAACGACTCTTGCGCATGCAGCGCTTCAATCGCGGCTGCGCCCGTGACCGCCTCAATCCGACGGATACCAGCGGCAATCCCGCCTTCCGAGACAATCTTGAACAGGCCGATATCACCGGTGTTGCTGGCGTGAATACCACCACACAGCTCCGTCGAGAAGTCGCCCATGCTCAGCACGCGCACTTCATCGTCATATTTCTCGCCAAACAGGGCCATCGCGCCTTTCTGCTTGGCCGCTTCAATGTCCATCAACTCAGTTTCGATGGCATGATTCAAACGGATCTGGGCATTGACCATCCGCTCCACTTCGCGCAGTTGCGCCGGCTTGACCGCTTCCAGGTGCGAGAAGTCAAAACGCAGCCCTTCCGGTTTCACCAGCGAGCCCTTCTGTGTCACATGCTCACCAAGCAGCTTACGCAGTGCCGCGTGCAACAGGTGTGTCGCTGAGTGGTTCAGGCTGATCGCGCCGCGACGCTCGGCGTCGACCTCTGCGGTCACCGTTTCACCGACACGCAGGCTGCCTTCACTCAGAGTGCCCTGATGGCCAATCGCGTCACCAAACTTCTGCGTATCCGCAACGCTGAACAGACCACCCGCAGCCTTCAGGCTTCCGGCATCCCCGCACTGACCACCCGATTCCGCATAAAATGGCGTGTTATCCAGCACAACCAGGGCTTCATCGCCAGCCTGAATGGACTCTACCGCTTCACCGTCGCGATACAGGGCAATCACCTCACCCTCACCTTGCGTACCGGTATAGCCGCAAAATTCAGTGTTCGCATCCACCTTAATCACGTCGTTGTAGTCAACGCCGAACTGACCGGCTTCACGAGCGCGCTGACGCTGGGCTTCCATCGCATTGTTGAAGCCTTCTTCATCAATCGAGAAGCCACGCTCGCGGGCAACGTCGTTGGTCAGATCCGCCGGGAAACCATAGGTGTCGTACAGCTTAAATACGGTGTCGCCATCAAGCTCTTTGCCGTCAAGGTTATCCAGCGCCTCGTTCAGAATTGTCATCCCGCGGTCAAGCGTCCGGCCGAAGTTCTCTTCTTCGATCTTCAGCACTTTCTCAACCATCGCCTGCTGTTTCTTCAGCTCCGCACCAGCGGTGCCCATGATTTCAGCCAGCGGCCCTACCAGTTTGTAGAAGAACGCGCCTTTGGCACCCAGCTTGTTGCCGTGACGCACCGCGCGACGGATAATACGGCGTAGCACATAGCCTCGACCTTCATTCGATGGCATCACGCCATCGACGATCAGGTACGCACAAGAACGGATATGGTCCGCCACAACACGCAATGACTGGTTCGACAAATCATCATGGCCAATCACGGCTGCAGCTTCTTTGATCAGGGTCTGGAAGATATCAATTTCATAGTTCGAGTGAACGCCCTGCATGATCGCGGCGATGCGCTCAATCCCCATCCCGGTATCGACCGATGGTTTCGGCAGCGGCTCCATAGTGCCGTCAGCCTGGCGGTTGAACTGCATAAAGACGTTGTTCCAGATCTCGATGAAACGGTCACCGTCTTCTTCTGGTGTGCCCGGACGGCCACCCCAGATATGCTCACCGTGGTCGTAGAAAATTTCAGTACATGGGCCACACGGACCGGTATCGCCCATCTGCCAGAAGTTATCAGACTCGTACGCCTTACCGTCTTCCTTGTCACCGATGCGCACAATGCGATCCGCCGGAATGCCGACGTCTTTGTTCCAGATGTCAAACGCTTCATCATCGGTTTCGTAGACAGTCACCAGCAGACGGTCTTGCGGCAGTTTCAGGACGTCCGTCAGAAACTCCCAGGCATACTTGATCGCATCTTGTTTGAAGTAATCCCCAAAGCTGAAGTTGCCCAGCATTTCAAAGAATGTGTGATGACGGGCCGTAAAGCCGACGTTCTCCAGGTCGTTGTGTTTCCCCCCGGCACGAACACAGCGCTGAGCCGTCGTTGCGCGCGAGTAGCTACGCTTTTCCAGGCCTAGAAATGTATCTTTGAATTGGTTCATACCTGCGTTGGTAAACAACAATGTCGGGTCATTGGCAGGTACAAGAGAAGAGCTTTCGACGATCTGGTGACCTTTGCTCTCAAAAAATGCAAGAAACGCACGGCGAATCTCATCAGTGCTCATGTACATGGGAAAATCCTGAATAAATACTTTTATAAATACTGAAAAGCCGCGTCAGTGCGACTACAACCTGTCACCCACAACCCCGCTTCGGGCACGGGATAAATACGCTGGTCAGGTTCTAAAATAAAATCTTTGCCGACCATTGTAAAACAAGGGTGGGGGCTACGGGAAATGTTATGTTAAGAATTGTTGTAAATTAACTGGACGGCCATCCACCCGAAAACGCCGATGAGCAGCCTGCCAAACGGCAATTTCATGAAAAATCAGAAGGCTTCATCATTACCCAGCGCGTACTGGATTTGGTCAAAGTCAAACCCCCGATATTGCAGAAAACGAAAGCGGCGGGCTTTCTCTTTCGGGGTATCGGCAGCTTCCTCACCAAATTTACGTCGGGCAATGTCGCGGGCTTGCTCATACCAGTCGTGTTCACACGCGTCCAGCGTCTGGCGAATAATGGTGTCATGGACACCTTTGAGCTTCATCTCCTGACGGATCCGCAGACTTCCCCACCCCTTCGCGATCCCGCTTCGTAGCATCATGCCGGCATAGCGGGCATCATCCAGCCAGTTGTAATCCTGGCAGTACGCAATGGCCTCAGCGACTTCCTCGGCACTGTAGCCCCGATTTTTCAGTTTCTGCCGCAACTCTTTTTCAGCATGGTCCCGGCGTGACAGATAACCGACGGCTGCTTCTTTCACCGTTTGTTTTGGTGGTACTTTTTTCATGTTGTTCCCCTTCGTCCCATCTCCAGACGCTCCGGCCGATAAAGACAAAACAGGCCTTGTACCCAGTACAAAGCCCGTCATTTTTGCCGCCTGACGCCCGGCGTCAGTCTGGTATTCAGGTTAGTAATTTTACCGCCCTGAACGCGGCTTCACTGTGTGTGCTCGAGAATCAGAACGCCTGATCTTCTTCGCTGTCAACCGGCTCTGGCTCTGCCACGCCCGCTTTTACATCTTCCGGCTTCACCGGCGTCAGCAGCAGTTCACGCAGCTTTTTGTCCAGCTCTTCAGCCAGCTCCGGGTGCTCGCCCAGGTATTTACAAGCATTGGCTTTACCCTGACCGATTTTGTCCCCTTTGTAGCTGTACCAGGCACCGGCTTTTTCGACCATCTTATGTTTCACGCCCAGATCCACCAGCTCGCCCAGGCGGTTAAAGCCCTGACCGTACAGGATCTGCGTTTCCGCTTGTTTAAACGGCGCCGCAATCTTGTTCTTCACGACCTTGATCCGAGTTTCGTTACCAACGACTTCCTCGCCATCTTTGATCGCACCGGTACGGCGGATGTCCAGACGAACCGACGCATAGAACTTCAAGGCGTTACCACCAGTGGTGGTTTCCGGGTTACCAAACATCACCCCGATCTTCATTCGGATCTGGTTGATGAAAATACACATACAGTTCGAGGCTTTCAGGTTCCCGGTGATCTTCCGCATCGCCTGAGACAACATCCGCGCCTGCAGACCCATGTGGCTGTCACCCATTTCCCCTTCGATCTCCGCTTTCGGCGTCAGAGCCGCAACGGAGTCCACAACCATGATGTCCACCGCACCGGAACGTGCCAGTGCATCGGCGATTTCCAGCGCCTGTTCACCGGTATCCGGTTGAGACACCAGCAGGTTATCAATGTCCACACCCAGTTTCTGGGCATATACCGGATCCAGCGCATGCTCAGCATCGATGAACGCACAGGTCTTGCCCTGGCGCTGCGCGGCAGCAATGACTTCAAGCGTCAGCGTTGTTTTACCTGAAGACTCAGGGCCGTAGATCTCAACGATACGTCCCATCGGCAGACCACCCGCGCCCAGAGCGATATCCAGCGACAGGGAGCCGGTAGACACAGTTTCAATATCCATCGTCCGGTTGTCGCCGAGCTTCATGATCGACCCTTTACCGAACTGCTTTTCAATCTGACCTAACGCGGCGGCAAGAGCCTTCTGCTTGTTGTCGTCCATTCGACTCTCCAACGGATGCTAAAGTAAAAAACGGTGCTTGTTTATGAAGCTTAGTATACTGTCTATTCATACAGTGTCTAGCGCTGGATCAAAATTTTTTCGATCGCCCGGCCAGACAATACGATACGCTGATTCAGTTCAGTTGCTGCAGACGTTGCAGCAGGCCAGTCAGCGCCTTTTCGACCGCCCGGGTGCGAACTGCCTGCCGGTCCCCGGCAAAATGGCAGGTTTCCGTGGCAAGCCACCCCGTCTGATCCGCCCAGGCAAAACACACAGTCCCGATCGGTTTGAGCACGCTGCCGCCGCCCGGACCGGCAATCCCGCTGACGGAGACGCTGATCGCTGCCGCCGAATGCGCCAGAGCACCGGTCGCCATCTGCGCGGCGACCGGCTCACTCACGGCGCCATGCTCGGCCAGCGTCGCCTCGGCCACACCGAGCATCTGTTGTTTGGCTTCATTGCTGTAGGTCACAAAGGCCCTGTCAAACCAGGCGGAACTGCCGGCAATCTCGGTGATTGCCATCGACACCCCACCACCGGTACAGGACTCTGCCGTCGTTGCCATCCAGCCTTGCCGGCTCAGCGCTGCACCCAGCTCCCGGGCCAGTTTCGCGATATCTGCCATCTGCTTGCCCACCTTTTGCAAAAGTTTGCCACACCATACGCTGCCGTCGCCCGGACAGCAAGCACCAGCCTAACCGCCAATAACGAAGTTGGACCCCGTTCAAAATGGGACCAATATGAGGGGGGAGTTCGACTTACGAAAAGGCCAAGGTCGTACGAACCACCTTGGCATCAGAGGAGGTTACAGCGACGGCTCCTGAGCATTCATTCCCTATACCTGATCCCCTAACTCCTGAGTCAGCCCAGTCAAGGGAACGCAGAAGCGCACCTTTCCTGATTGCTCTTTCTGAGTGCGATTTGATATCCTTCGGGGCTGTCTGTGGCCTGGCCGAAATCCGCCCACACACGTGTTGAAAGCGGTGCTGTCAACCCGGATGGTCCGGATGACATCGCGCATGTATCACACAATGTCGGGCTCCTTCCTCAGACGATGGCCATCGTGCACCCGCGGCTCCGACGACACCTGAAATCAGCATCATAGGAAATACAACACCATGACAACGAAAGATAATTTAACTAAACACACACCTATGATGCAGCAGTACCTGAGGATCAAAGCTGAAAATCCGGATGTGCTGCTGTTTTACCGCATGGGGGATTTTTACGAGCTGTTTTACGACGATGCCAAACAGGCATCCCAGTTGCTGGATATTTCCCTCACCAAACGCGGCGCATCCAATGGCCAGCCCATCCCAATGGCCGGGGTGCCTTATCATGCCGTCGAGGGCTATCTGGCCAAATTGGTGCAGCAAGGGGTGTCGGTGGCGATTTGTGAACAAATCGGCGATCCGGCCACCAGCAAAGGGCCGGTAGAACGTCAGGTGGTCCGCATCGTGACGCCGGGAACCGTGAGTGATGAGGCATTGCTCAACGAGCGCCGGGATAACCTCATCGCCGCGATTTACCAGAACAGCCAGGGGTTCGGCTATGCCACGCTGGATATCACCTCCGGCCGCTTTATGCTGACCGAGCCGGAAACCGAAGAAGCGATGCAGGCCGAGCTACAGCGCACCAGCCCGGCCGAGCTGCTGTACCCGGAAGATTTTGCCCTGCCCGGCCTGCTGCAACCGTTTAAAGGCAGTCGCCGGCGACCGGTCTGGGAATTCGACTTAGAGACGGCCCGCCAGCAGCTGACGATGCAGTTCGGCACCCGCGACCTGGTCGGGTTCGGCGTCGACAATGCCGAGCGTGGCCTGTGCGCCGCCGGCTGTTTGCTGCAATATGTTAAAGACACCCAACGCACTGCGCTGCCACACATTCGGGCGATCACCCAGGACACCCGAGATCACGCCGTGATCCTGGATGCCGCCACCCGCCGCAATCTGGAGCTGACCCAGAATCTGGCCGGCGGGTTCGACAATACGCTGGCGTCTGTCCTGGATCAGACCGCGACCCCGATGGGCAGCCGACTGCTCAAGCGCTGGCTGCACCAGCCGATCCGCGATCAGAAACAGCTCAACGCCCGTTTGGATGCCATCAGTGCCTTCAAAGACACCGGACTATTTACCGATGTGGCTGGCGTGCTACGCCATATGGGCGATCTGGAACGGATCCTGGCTCGCCTGGCCCTGCGCTCTGCCCGCCCACGCGATCTGGCCCGCATGCGCACCGCCCTGCAGCATCTGCCGGAGCTGGCCGACGTGCTGGCAGACAATGCTCAACCTCGCATTGGGGAGCTGGCCCAACTGGCCGCGCCGATGGATGAACTCTGCGAATTGCTTGAGCGCGCCATCATTGACAATCCGCCGGTGGTGATCCGCGACGGCGGCGTCCTGGCACCGGGATACAATGCCGAACTGGATGAATGGCGTGATCTGGCCGACGGGGCCACCAAGTTTCTTGAAGAGCTGGAAGCCAGCGAACGCGAACGCCATGATCTCGATACCCTGAAAGTCGGCTTCAACCAGGTCCACGGGTTCTATATCCAGGTGAGCCGCAGCCAGAGCCACCAGGTCCCGAGCCACTATGTTCGCCGCCAGACCCTGAAAAATGCCGAGCGCTATATTATTCCTGAGCTCAAAGCGCACGAAGATAAAGTGCTGAACTCCAAGTCCAAAGCACTGGCGCTGGAGAAAAAGCTGTGGGAAGAACTGTTTGATTTGCTGCTGCCACACTTGGAGCACTTACAAAATGCCGCCAGCGCCCTGTCGGAGCTGGATGTACTTACCAACCTGGCCGAGCGGGCAGACACGCTCAACTACTGCCGGCCACAGCTGAGCGAAACCGCCGGGATTGAAATCACCGCCGGGCGCCATCCCGTGGTTGAACAGGTGCTGAGTGAGCCGTTTATCGCCAACCCAATCTCGCTGCATCGGGATCGCCGGATGCTGATCATCACCGGACCGAACATGGGGGGTAAATCAACCTATATGCGCCAGACGGCCCTGATCGCCCTGATGGCCCATGTCGGCTCATTTGTCCCGGCAGAAGCGGTCACGATCGGTCCGCTGGATCGGATCTTCACCCGGATTGGCGCATCGGACGATCTGGCCTCCGGCCGCTCGACCTTCATGGTTGAGATGACCGAGACGGCCAATATTCTCCACAATGCGACGCCGAACAGCCTGGTGCTGATGGATGAAATTGGCCGGGGAACCAGCACCTACGACGGCCTGTCTCTGGCCTGGGCCAGTGCCGAGTGGCTGGCGGATAAAATCGCCGCCATGACCCTGTTCGCGACCCATTACTTTGAACTGACCGAGCTGCCGTCGCTGATGTCTGGCCTGGCCAACGTTCACCTGGATGCGGTCGAGCACGGTGATGAAATCGCCTTTATGCATGCCGTGCAGGAAGGGGCTGCCAGTAAATCCTTTGGTCTGGCCGTTGCCAGTCTGGCCGGTGTTCCGAAACCAGTGATCAAACGCGCCAAAACCAAACTGCAGCAATTGGAAGCCAGCGGCCATCAGCAAGCCGTGAACGCTCCCGGGACGGCGCCGAAAGCCGAGCACCAGCTGACCCTGCTGCCGGAGCCCAGCGAAGTGGAAACGGCGCTGGCGAACGTGAACCCGGATGAGCTGACGCCGCGCCAGGCGCTGGATGAGCTCTACCGCCTGAAAGCCTTGTTGTAAGGGCCAAACCACTGCGATCAAAAAAGGGTTGATGCCAACGCATCAACCCTTTTTGTTTGTCCTCAAATGAATCTCGACTTACAGCTGCTCTTGGTTAAACAGCGATTCGATATTCAGCCCCTGATGGGTCAGCATGTCGCGCAGGCGACGCAGCCCTTCAACCTGGATCTGACGGACCCGCTCCCGGGTCAGGCCGATTTCACGGCCCACATCTTCCAGAGTGGATGCTTCATACCCCAGTAGGCCAAAGCGACGCGCCAGTACTTCGCGCTGTTTCGGGTTCAGCTCTTGCAACCAGGTCACAATCGAGGCTTTGATATCATCATCCTGAGTGGACGTTTCCGGTCCGCCGCTCTTCTCATCCGGAATAATATCCAGCAGCGCTTTCTCCGAATCACCGCCGATCGGGTTGTCCACCGAGCCGACCCGCTCATTCAGGCGCAGCATCCGGTTGACATCATCGACCGACTTATCCAGTTTCAGCGCGATGTCTTCCGCAGTCGGTTCATGATCCAGCTTTTGCGCCAGTTCACGGGCTGTCCGTAGATAAACGTTCAGCTCTTTCACCACATGGATAGGCAGACGGATCGTCCGGGTCTGATTCATGATCGCCCGCTCAATGGTTTGTCGGATCCACCAGGTCGCATAGGTCGAAAACCGGAAGCCGCGCTCAGGATCGAATTTCTCCACCGCCCGGATCAACCCCAGGTTCCCTTCTTCAACCAGATCCAGCAGCGCCAGCCCCCGGTTGCTGTAACGCCGGGAAATTTTCACCACCAGGCGCAGGTTACTTTCGATCATCCGCTTGCGGGCAACCTCATCACCCCGGAGCGCCCGGCGAGCATACAAGACTTCCTCTTCCGCAGTCAGCAGAGGGGAAAAACCGATCTCTCCCAAGTACAACTGAGTCGCATCCAGGGCTTTCTGCGTGCCGCCGTATTGCGAAATATCGACATCATCGGTCGTCGTGTCTTCCTCAGCAGCTGCTTTGGTCTCGATCTCCTCCGCATCTAATTCAATATCATCTTCAAAATCGAAGTTGTCGATATCGGTCGCTGTATTGCTTCTACTCATAGCGCCTCCCAGATGGCGAGTTAGCAAAACATAGCAAAGTTACGGTGCCATGTTGTCTACTTGGGTAGGTACCGTAACGGGTTCACGGACTTACCTTTGTAACGGATCTCAAAATGCAGACGGACACTGTTGGTGCCACTGCTGCCCATGGCAGCAATTTTCTGTCCGGCCTGGACCGTCTGCTGCTCCTTGACCAGTATGGTGTCGTTGTGAGCATAGGCACTGAGATAGTCATCGTTGTGCTTAATGATCACCAGGTTGCCGTATCCACGCAGTGCATTCCCCGCATAGACGACGACCCCTGCGGCCGAGGCTTTCACGGTTTGTCCCCGCTGACCGGCAATATCTATTCCCTTATTGCCGTTTTCAGTATTGGAGAACTTCCCAACCACGCGCCCTCGAGTCGGCCATGACCAACGGGTCACCTTGTTACTTACCGGCTCCTTTTTTGTAACAACTTTGTTACCTTTGGAATTTTGAGAGTACTCTTTTGTGCGAGCCTGATCAACATCTTTATCGCTCGTTTTTTGCGCTGTTTTGCTGGGTTTTGGCTCATTTTTTGCCGCAGGCGGAACCGGATTCGGCTTAACGACCGGGGCCGGGGTTGGTTTCACCGCAGGCTTTTTCGGGGTACTGACTGTTTTTTCTGGGATTTTTACAGCCGATACCGTACCGGGCTTGCCAAAGGCAGGAGCCACATATTTCGGTTTCCACAGCTCAAGGGATTGTCCCGGGTAGATGGTGTAGGGCGGGGAAAGTTTGTTGGTGGCAATAATCTCTTCCACATCACGGCCGGTGATGTAAGAGATAAAGTACAGGGTATCGCCCTTTTTCACCTCGTAAAAACTACCACGGAAACTGCCGCGTTCCAGGCTGGCATAATCTTTTCCGATGCTGCTCACCGGTGCCGGGGAATGGTTGCTACAAGCCGACAGCAGCAACACCAGGGCTGCTACCGTTGTTTTTCGCCAAGCTACAGAGTTCACCGCCACCTTCATCGTTCGCTATGCCAACTCTCCGGCAATTAACGGCACGAAGCGGACGGCTTCAACATCAAGGTAGCTGAACTGATCGCCCTGACGCACAATCTGCTTGAGGACCTGAGACGCCTCACCGACCGGAATGATCAGCCGTCCCCCTTCTGCCAGTTGGGACAACAGTCCTACCGGAATACGCTCGGCAGCCGCCGTCACGATAATTGCGTCAAACGGCCCTTTGCTCGGCCATCCTTGCCAGCCGTCACCGTGCTTGGTCGAGATATTATGCAGATCCAGTTGCTTGAAGCGACGCTTGGCCTGCCATTGTAGGGCCTTGATCCGCTCTACCGAACACACGTGCTCTACCAGATGCGCCAGAACCGCGGTTTGATAGCCCGAGCCGGTACCGATTTCCAGCACCCGGGAGTCCGGCTGCAGAGCCAGCAGCTCAGTCATTTTGGCAACGATATAAGGCTGCGAGATCGTCTGGCCGTTGCCAATCGGCAGGGCATTGTTTTCATACGCTTTATGCGATAGCGCTTCATCGATGAACCGCTCGCGGGGAACCGCGTCCATCGCCTTGAGGACCCGCTCATCACGGATCCCCAACTGATGCAAAAATGTCAGCAGACTATGCCGCTCTTCCACATAGCGCATCCTTACTTGCTCTCCCCTTGCTCAAGCCATTGCTGCATGCTCGCAAGCGCATCATGGGCCGTCAAATCCACCTGCAAGGGTGTGATCGACACCTGATTGTTCTCGATGGCATAAAAGTCGGTGCCCGGACCGGCATCCTGGCATGCCCCCGGCGGTCCCAGCCAGTAAATGGCTTTGCCGCGTGGATCCGTCTCTTTAATCATTTTCTCAGCCCGGTGGCGTGCGCCGAGCCGGGTGATCTGCCACTCACCCAGCTGAGACAGCGGTACATCCGGCACATTGATATTCAGGATTTTATTAGACGGCAACGGCTGCTCAGCCAGCTTGGCCACGATATCTTTCACCACATGCGCGGCCGTGGCGAAATAACGCGAGCCCACCAGAGACACAGCAATCGCCGGCACCCCGAGGAAATGCCCTTCCGTTGCTGCCGCGACCGTTCCGGAATACAGCACGTCATCGCCCAGGTTGGCACCATGGTTGATGCCGGCTACCACCAAATCCGGGCGGTAATCCAGCCACTCATTTAAGGCAAAGTGGACACAGTCGGTCGGCGTGCCTTCGACAGAGACCCACCGCGGGCCTTCTTCCCGGATCCGCAGCGGCGTTTCCAGGGTCAGCGAGTTTGACGCGCCGGAGCGATTGCGATCCGGCGCCACCACCGTGACTTCCCCGAATGCTTCTAACGCAGTTGCCAGCGTGTTGATCCCTTCCGCAAAAATACCGTCGTCATTACTGATCAAAATTCGCATGGCTGCCATCCTCTAGCTCACGTTCAATCATTAATTCTCTGACCACTGCGGTGGCAAAGCAGCCGGCCGGCAGGGCAAAAGACACAGTAATCGTATCCCCTTGCTGCTGCCACGCCATTTGCTGTGGTTGCAGCAATAACGGGCGACGCTCATGGCGCATCCGGTTATCCCGGATCAGCTTCAGCAGCAGCGGCTCCTGCTCCACCACAGCCATTTCAAATGCTTCGGCTTCCGCGGTCGTCGGCAGGGCATTGTCCCCCATCATCGGCGCGGTAATGGCCAACTGGCCCTGATCCACCTGCGCCTGGATCGCTGCACTGACAGCATCAATCACCTGATCCTGTCCTTCAGTCGGGGCCTGCAGATAATCGCCGGGCAGGAGCGTGTGTACTTGGCCTTGGGCGATCCGGGCAGAGAGCACCTGATTAAACAACCAGGAGCGAGCCGCGGACAGATAAAAGCTGCGTTTACTCTTGTCGCGAACGCGGAATTCATCATTGCCCCAACTCCGTGCTTTCACCACGTTGTTGCCGTGATGGCCGAAACGCTGCTCACCAAAATAGTTCGGCACGCCCCGGGCGGCAACCTGCTCCAGGCGGGCAATCACTTCCTGTGGCTGATCCAGCTCAGTCAGGCGCAATTCAAACCAGTTGCCTTGCAGATCGCCCGGGCGCAATTTTTTATCGTGGCGCGCCGTTTCCAGGATTTCGACCCCCGGATGGGTGGCTTCGAATGCTGACAAATCCGGATCCGGCTTGCCCGGCAGGTGAACACTGAGCCACTGCTCGGTCACGGCATGACGATCTTTCAGTCCGGCCCAGCTGACATCGCGGGATTTCACGCCGCACGCTTTGGCCAGTTCATTCACGACATACTTGGTGTTTTCCCCGGTCTTGCGGATTTTCACCATAAAATGCTCGCCGGTTCCGGCAAACGTATAACCCAGAATTTCATTGACCACGAAATCCTCAGGTTGAACCTTCAAGCGTCCCTGACAGGCAGGCTTCCCATACAGCCAGCTAAAGCCGTCCATAATACTAGACATACAAACACCATTTAGAGGCAGCAACACACTGCTGCAATCCAGCTGACCTTCACAGCCAGCTGCTATTCATTATCATTATTGTTGATGGATCAGAACGACCGCTTCACAAGCAATCCCTTCTTTACGACCGGTGAATCCCAATCGCTCCGAAGTCGTCGCTTTGACATTGATATTACCGATGTCCGTTTCCAGATCCGCCGCAATCGCCTGGCACATGGCCTCAATGTAAGGGGCCATTTTCGGTGCCTGGGCAATAATCGTCACATCCAGATTCCCCAGACGATACCCCCGGGCCTTCACTTTACTATAGACATCGCGCAGCAAGAAACGACTGTCGGCCCCGGCCCATTCGGCATCGGTGTCCGGGAAATGACGGCCGATATCCCCGGCGCCAATCGCACCGAGCAGGGCATCACACACGGCGTGCAGGGCGACATCCCCGTCCGAGTGAGCGATCAGCCCCTGCTCGTACGGAATCGCCACGCCACCAATAATGACCGGCCCTTCACCACCAAACTTGTGTACATCAAAACCGTGTCCAATGCGAATCATGGCTCGTCCTTCATCAATTGTTGTAAATAAAATTCAGCCAGGGCCAGATCCTCCGGCTGAGTGACCTTGAGGTTATCCGACCGCCCCGGAACCAACCGGGGCTGTAAACCGCAAAACTCGAGTGCCGAGGCCTCATCGGTGATCACCGCGCCTTGCGACAGCGCATACTGGAGTGAATCGCGCAATTGTTTCACCCGGAACATCTGCGGCGTCAGCGCATGCCAGAGATCATCCCGACACACGGTTTCCGCGATGCCCTGACGGCCATTGCCTCGCTTCATGGTATCGCGTACCGGCGCAGCCAGGATCGCCCCGCAGTCGCTGTCGCGGGCCGAGGCGATGAGTTTGTCCAGATCCGCCCGGCGCACGCACGGCCGGGCCGCATCATGAACCAGAACCCAACTTAACTCATCCTCAATGGCCGCCAGTCCGGCAAAGACCGAATCGGCACGCTCGGCACCGCCGTCCACCACGGTGATCCGCGGATCATCCGCCAGCGGCAAGGCGTGAAAATAAGGATCCGCCGGACTGATTGCCACAATCACACGACGAATCGCCGCATGGCTTAACAGGCGGTCCAGGGTATGTTCTAAAATTGTTTTGCCTGCAATGTGCAGGTATTGCTTCGGACGGTCCGCCGCCATGCGGCTGCCGATCCCGGCCGCAGGTACGACAGCGGTGATTTTTTCAGTCATGAATTCAGGTATCGCTTTTCGCTGATTACTTCAAGGTTTCATACTGCGGCGTTGCTGTATCCAGCCCGGACGCGACAGCTATTCGCCGACGATCCGAAAGAAGGTTTCGCCCGGCTTGATCATGCCCAGGCCATTTCGTGCCCGCTCTTCCACCGCTTCCTGGCCGCGATGCAAATCATGAATTTCGGCGTACATCTGCTGGTTACGCTGCGCCAGCTCGGCATTGGCCTGTTGCTGCAACGCCACATTGTCTTTGGCAGCCAGATAATCGCCCATGCCGTTTTTTCCCAGCCAGAAATCGTACTGCAACCATGCCAGTGTCATCAGTAGCGCGACAGTGAATAAACGCATACGGCTCCCATGTTCATTCGTGTTTTGCACTTTCGGGGACCCCAGCAGTGATCATCGTCATCAATCAGCAGGGCCATTTAAAAAATAGTCCTAATAATCCCATAAAGCGCTGGATGTGACTAGGGCCAGTTACAGCCAAACCACTCAGAACAGATCGGACGCACCGGCTGATAACAGATTGAGCCACAAGTCATTCATGTCGGCAAGCCGGGCTTCAGACGAAAAAAAACCGCCTGTGACAGGCGGTTTTCTCAATGCGGATGACCGAAAGGCATCCGGGATTCAACGTATGAATTACGCTTGGCCTTTCACTTCTTTCAGACCGTTGTAAGGGGCTTTCTCGCCCAGCGCTTCTTCGATACGGATCAGCTGGTTGTATTTCGCAACACGGTCAGAACGGCTCATAGAACCGGTTTTGATTTGGCCCGCAGCAGTACCAACAGCCAGGTCAGCAATGGTTGCATCTTCAGTTTCACCAGAACGGTGAGAGATAACAGCCGTGTAGCCTGCGTCTTTCGCCATCTTGATTGCAGCCAGCGTCTCAGTCAGAGAACCGATCTGGTTGAATTTGATCAGGATAGAGTTGGCGATGCCCTTCTCGATACCTTCTTTCAGGATCTTGGTGTTAGTTACGAACAGATCGTCACCGACCAGCTGGATTTTACCGCCCAGCAGTTCAGTCTGGTGCTTGAAGCCGTCCCAATCAGACTCGTCCAGACCGTCTTCGATAGAAACGATTGGGTATTCTTCAACCAGACCAGCCAGGTAGTGGTTAAATTCTTCAGAAGTGAAGATCTTGCCTTCACCTTTCATGTTGTAGTTGCCAGCTTCTTTGTCGAAGAATTCAGAGGCCGCACAGTCCATCGCCAGCGTAACGTCTTTGCCCAGCTCGTAGCCAGCCAGTTCAACAGCTTCTTTGATAGCAGCCAGGGCAGCAGCATTGGATTCCAGGTTCGGTGCAAAACCACCTTCATCACCAACGGCTGTGCTCATGCCTTTCGCTTTCAGAACTTTCGCCAGGTTGTGGAAAACTTCAGCACCGATACGCAGACCTTCTTTCAGCGTCTTCGCACCTACAGGCTGGATCATGAATTCCTGGATATCAACGTTGTTGTCCGCGTGCTCACCACCGTTGATGATGTTCATCATTGGCAGAGGCATAGAGAATTGACCCGGAGTACCGTTCAGCTCAGCAATGTGCTCGTACAGCGGCATGCCTTTCGCAGCAGCAGCAGCTTTGGCGTTCGCCAGAGAAACCGCCAGGATAGCGTTCGCACCGAAGTTAGACTTGTTTTCGGTACCGTCCAGGTCAATCATGATCTGATCGATATCAGCCTGAGCTTTCGCATCCTTACCCAGCAGAGCTTCAGCAATTGGGCCGTTCACAGCTTCAACAGCCTTCAGAACACCTTTACCCAGGAAACGAGACTTGTCGCCGTCACGCAGTTCCAGCGCTTCGCGAGAACCAGTCGATGCACCAGATGGTGCAGCAGCCATACCGACGAAACCGCCTTCCAGGTGAACTTCAGCTTCAACAGTTGGGTTACCACGTGAATCGATAATTTCACGACCTAGAACTTTAACGATCTTAGACATTATGTTTCCTCTTGCTTTATCTTCAATTTAAAAGCTAAAAAAATAGCTGTAGCGCTTTTTGCCACAGCTATCCGTAATCCTTACTTATTCAGCTCACCGCGCAGGTTATCGCCTGCCGCTTTCACAAAGCCTTCAAACAGTGGATGGCCGTCGCGAGGCGTAGAGGTGAACTCAGGGTGGAACTGAGCCGCCACAAACCATGGGTGGTTCGGGATCTCGATAATTTCCACCAGTTTCTTGTCTGCAGACAGACCAGAAATTTTCAGACCCGCTTTCTCCAGTTTCGGCAGCAGGTTGTTATTCACTTCGTAACGGTGGCGATGACGCTCGTGAATCGTCGCGTTGCCATACAGCGCACGAGCTTTCGAGCCTTCGGCCAGATGACACAGCTGAGAGCCCAGACGCATGGTGCCGCCCAGATCCGACTTCTCGGTACGCTCTTCCACCTTGCCTTCGCTGTCAACCCACTCGGTGATCAGACCAACCACCGGATATTTGGTTTCTGGATTAAATTCTGTGGAATGCGCGCCTTCCATGCCGGCTACATTGCGGGCGAACTCAATCAGCGCCACTTGCATGCCCAGGCAGATGCCCAGGTATGGGATCTTATTTTCACGGGCATATTGCGCCGTGATGATCTTCCCTTCGACACCACGACCACCGAAGCCGCCAGGAACCAGGATTGCATCCAGGCCTTCCAGCACTTCTGTGCCTTTCGATTCAACATCTTGTGAATCCACGTACTTGATGTTGACTGACAGGCGGTTTTTCAGGCCCGCATGTTTCAGGGCTTCGTTCACCGACTTGTACGCATCCGGCAGTTCGATGTACTTACCGACCATACCAATGGTCACTTCAGCCGTTGGATTGGCTTCTTCGTAGATCACCTGCTCCCATTCAGACAGGTTTGCTTCCGGTGCGTTAATGCCAAAGCGCTGACATACCAGATCATCCAGGCCCTGAGCCTTGATCAGTTGTGGGATCTTGTAGATGGAATCGACATCTTTCATTGAGATGACCGCTTTTTCCGGCACGTTACAGAACAGTGCAATCTTGGCACGCTCGTTTGCCGGGATCATGCGGTCAGAACGGCAAATCAGCACATCCGGCTGGATCCCGATCGACAGCAGCTCTTTCACCGAATGCTGGGTTGGCTTGGTTTTCACTTCACCGGCAGCAGCCAGGTAAGGAACCAGCGTCAGGTGCATGAACATGGCGCGCTCGCGGCCCAGTTCAACCGCCAGCTGACGGATGGCTTCCATAAACGGCAGGGACTCGATGTCACCCACAGTACCACCGACTTCGACGATCGCCACATCATGGCCTTCGGCACCGGCGATCACACGCTCTTTGATTTCATTGGTGATATGCGGGATGACCTGGATAGTCGCACCCAGATAGTCGCCACGACGCTCTTTACGCAGCACGTCCGCGTACACGCGGCCAGCCGTAAAGTTGTTGCGCTTGGTCATTTTGGTGCGAATAAAACGCTCGTAGTGACCCAGGTCAAGGTCGGTCTCTGCACCGTCTTCCGTTACGAATACTTCACCGTGTTGAATCGGGCTCATGGTGCCTGGGTCAACGTTGATGTAAGGGTCTAGTTTCATCATGGTCACTTTCAGACCACGTGCTTCTAGAATCGCTGCCAGAGAGGCTGCAGCAATACCTTTACCTAGAGAGGATACGACCCCGCCCGTAACAAAAATGTAATTCGTCGTCATGTTTTACCTGGAAGATTGGTATAGAGGATATAAAAAGTATCTGGACGGGAAATTAGTATACCAGACACACTTTATCGCCACAACGTGAAAACTATCACAGCATTGGCAGTTTTTTTTTGTCTCAAATCAAAGATCCCGGCGGGTACTGCCGCCGGGACCTCATTCCGTTCAACGGCTAAGCAAGGCGGTTAACGCTCGCGCTGTTTGACGCGATGCCATTCCTGATCGAGCATCTCGAGCGAGCAGTCTTCAACACGCTTCCCTTGTTCTAGCACACTTTTTTCAACTTCGCGAAACCGGCGTTCGAATTTTTGGTTGGCCCGCTGCAGTGCCGTTTCCGGCTTCACTTTCAGATGGCGGCTGAGGTTGACCACAGCAAACAGCAGATCGCCGATCTCATCCTCGATGTTGTCCTGAGACGGTGACACCTGGATGACTTCATCCATCACTTCGTCCAATTCTTCGCGGACTTTCTCGACCACCGGCCCCAGGCTGTCCCAGTCAAAGCCGTGCTTGGCACAGCGTTTCTGGATTTTTTCCGCCCGGAGCAGCGCCGGCAGGGCTTGGGGGATATTGGCCAGCAGACTGGCATCTGCGGCTTTCGCGGCCCGCTCTTTGGCTTTTTCGGCTTCCCAGTTGGCGTGGATCTCCGCCTCGCTGGCAAACTCGGTGTCTCCGAACACATGGGGATGGCGGCGGATCAATTTGTCATTGATACCGCGGACCACATCTTCAAACGCAAACAGCCCCTGCTCTTTGCCGAGCTGACTGTAAAAGATCACCTGAAACAGCAAATCCCCCAGCTCTTCGCGCACCTCATCCCAATTTTTCTGATTGATGGCATCGGCGACCTCATACGCTTCTTCGAGCGTGTGCGGCACGATGGAGGCAAAGTCCTGCTTCAGATCCCACGGACATCCCGTCTCGGGATCCCGCAATTTCGCCATAATCTCGAGCAACAGCTCAATGGCCGTCGGTGTGTTGTCACTCATGTCAAATACTGCCTTTTCAATTTGCTGGCGATACAAAAACGGGCAGCCAGGCTACCCGTTCCAATCCCGTGATGGGAGACATTAATGGAGCCGCTTGGCTTCAGCAACATCCTTGACCTGCTCCACCCGCTTGAGCACCCGGCCCAACACTTCCAGATCAGTCAGCTCCAGGTCGAAGTCCATGATCGACATTTGTTTTTTGAAATCGATCCGGCTCTTCACCCCGGCCACTTTCACCTTCTCGTTGGCGAAGGTGTTGGTCAGCTCCTTCAACAAGCCGTTACGCTCCGAGGCCGTTACCCGGACCGTCAGCGTATAGCTGCCGACAAAGCCGCCGCCCCAGACGGTATCGATGATCCGCTCCGGCGCAACATGGCGCAGCTCTTCCAGCTGTTCGCAGTCCTGGCGGTGCACCGAAATGCCACGTCCCTGGGTCACGAAACCCTGGATCTCATCGCCCGGGATCGGCTGGCAACACCGGGCCAGGTGGGTCATCAGGTTATCCACCCCTTCCACCACCACGGCATCCCGCTGTGGCTTTTTGGCGGTTCTCTGGCCGGCTTCACTGAGTTTTTCCAGCAGCTGCTGATCTTCTTCCGCGGCCGTCGGCTTGTTCACCAGCGCATTGATGTGGTTAACGACCTGATTGATCCGCAGGTCGCCGCTGCCGATCCCGGCAAACAGTTCGACCGGCGACGGTACATTGAACCGCTTCAGCGCGTAGGCTTCGGCATCTTTCAGCGTCGCACCGATTTTGGCCAGCTCGGTCTCGAGGATTTCCCGCCCGGCGGCGATGTTCTTGTCACGGTCCTGCTTACGGAACCAGGCATGCACCTTGGCCCGGGCCCGGCTGGAAGTCACAAAGCCCAGGTTCGGGTTCAGCCAGTCGCGCGACGGGTTCGGCTCCTTCTGGGTGATGATCTCGACCTGATCGCCCATTTGCAGGTGATAGGTAAACGGCACAATCCGCCCTTCGACCTTGGCGCCGATACACCGGTGCCCCACTTCCGAGTGAATGTGGTAGGCAAAATCAAGCGGTGTAGCATTCATCGGCAGGTCGACCACATCCCCTTTCGGCGTAAAAGCGTAGACGCGATCATCAAACACCTGACTGCGCAGCTCTTCCAGCATCTCGCCGGAATCGGACATCTCTTCCTGCCAGGCCAGCAGTTTGCGCAGCCAGTTGATTTTCTCGTCGTAGGCCGACTTGGCCCCGCCGGTCGCCCCTTCCTTGTATTTCCAGTGAGCAGCCACCCCCAGTTCCGACTCTTCATGCATTTGCTTGGTTCGGATCTGGATCTCGATGGTTTTGCCTTCCGGCCCCAGCACCACGGTATGGATCGACTGATAGCCGTTCGGTTTCGGGTTGGCGACATAGTCATCAAACTCTTTCGGCAGATGACGGTACTTGGTGTGCACCACCCCCAGCGCGGCGTAACAGTCTTGCAGCTGATCGGCAATGATCCGCACCGCCCGGACGTCAAACAGCTCGTCGAACGCCAGGTTCTTCTTCTGCATCTTGCGCCAGATGCTGTAGATGTGCTTCGGACGGCCGTGGACTTCCGCCTTGATGTTGGACGCCTTCATCGCACGGTCGAGATCTTCGACAAAATGCTCGATGTAGTGTTCGCGATCGATCCGGCGCTCGGAGAGCTGCTTGGCGATCTGCTTGTAGGTATTGGGATGGTTGTAGCGGAACGCGTAGTCTTCGATTTCCCACTTGAGCTGACCGATCCCCAACCGGTTGGCCAGCGGCGCGTAGATGTTGGCACACTCTTTGGCTGCTGCCCGGCGTACCTCATCCGGCTCATCTTTCACCGCCCGCAGGTTGCAGATCCGCTCGGCCAGTTTGATGACCACGCAGCGGAAATCGTCCACCATCGACAGCAGCATCCGGCGAATATTATCCACCTGCGCCGACTGCGACGCCCCTTCGGTGGTGGATTTGAGCTGGCCGATCGCCGCCATCTGCTCGACCCCGGACACCATCTGCAAGATGGTGTTGCTGTAATCCTCGCTCAGGGCTTCGTAACTATAGATCCCCGCTTCCACCAGCGGGAACAGCAAGGCTGCCACCAGGGTGTCCCGATCCATACTCAAGGTCACCAGAATTTCAACCATTTCGCGGCCGCGCCACAGCAACTGCGGCGCCGACGCTTCCTTGCTCGTAAGCTCGATACAACGTTGATAGGTTTGCTTGATCTGCTCCGCCACTTTGGCATCCTGCTTCAGGCTCTCAACCCAGGCAGCCAGCTCAAATGTCTCATTTTCCTTTAAGTGCGCACCGCGAACTGCGACCATCTCTCTATCCTGTTGTTCTATCGTGATTCAACACTATTTTTTGCGGCCCTGATCCGACCGGATAAACAGCGCCATTGATTCTAAGTGTCCGGTGTGAGGGAACATATCCAGCATTCCCAAACGCGCCAACTGATATCCCTGCTGCAACAGCACCTGGCTATCCCGGGCCAGGGTGGCCGGATTACAGGACACGTACACCACCCGCTCCGGCGCCAGCTTGACCACATGTGACATCACACCCGCCGCACCGGCCCGAGCCGGATCCAGCAAAATCTTGGTAAAAGGCGCCTGCGCCCAGGGCTGGGTGGTGACATCCTCTTCCAGGTTGGCCTGGTAAAATTCGGTATTGGTCAACTGCGCCTGCGTCGCGTTCTCCGTGGCGCGGCGGACCATCTCGTCCACCCCTTCCACGCCGACGACGGCCTGAACCTGTTTGGCTAAGGGTAAACTAAAGTTACCTAAACCGCAGAATAAATCCAACACCCGATCCTGTGGGCCGACCTCAAGCCAGTCCAGCGCCTGCTGCACCATTTGTGCATTCACCGACCGGTTCACCTGGATGAAATCCCGCGGCGTGAAATAGAGCTTCTGCCCGTCCACCGCATAGTAAGGTGCCTCACCGGCCACGCGCTCCAGGCTATCGGCCGTTGGCGCCAGATACAGGATCACCGAATGCTGCTTTGCAAAAGTCTGCAGCGCCGCCTGATCGACATCATTGAACGGCTGCAGGTGACGGATCATCACCACCCGGCCATTGTCTGCTTCCACCAGCTCAACATGTCCGAGATGCTTTTTGCCCTTCAGGCCCGCCAGTAATTCCCGCAGAGGCGGCAACAATGCATTCAGGGAGTCGGCCAGAACCGGGCAATGGCTGACGTCCACGATGGCTTTGCTCTGCTTGCGACGAAAACCAAACTGCAGCGGCCCGCTCTCGGCCCGCAGGCTGAACCGCGCCCGGCGGCGATAGTGCCAGGCATCCCCGGAGATGGGCGGCGCCTGTTCAAAAGACTGCCCTTGATCCGTGGCGGCAAATTTACCCATCAGCTCGCCCAGCGCCTGCTGCTTGGCTGCTACCTGGCCGGCATGGGACAAGTGTTGCAAATTACAGCCGCCGCACTGCTCATAGATCGGGCACAGCGGCTGGGTCCGGGCTGGACTGTCATTGAGGCGCTTGATCACTTTGGCACGGGCATACTGCTTTTTATCTTCCGTCAGCTGCACCACCACGGTTTCATCCGGCAACGCTCCATCAACAAATACCGGCTTTTTGTCGAGATGACCAATCCCGGCACCGAGATGATCGAGGCGGCGAATGGTCATTTCCTTGTGTTTGGTATCGGTTAATTTTCGTTTCTGAGGCTTAAAAAAACGTGCCATAGTGTTTTGACTCACGGAGCAGATCGACCAAACTGAGTGATATTGCCAGCAGTTTGGTATTCGTTGATTGTCGAGCAGCCTTAGTTTCATTAAGCTAACGGCCACAGGTGGAGGACAATTCTCCCACAGAATCGCATTCTTGTAATTAAGAGAACCATGACCAAATATGGACTTCGTGCCAGGGTGTTCACCCTGACATTAGCACCGACGCTGATTATCGGCCTGCTCCTGAGCGCTTTTTTCACCATGAGCCGCTACCGAGACCTCGAACATCAGCTGCTGTCGACCGGCGCCAGTATTATTGAGCCCCTTGCGATTTCCACCGAATACAGCATGACCGACAAAAACCGCGAAGCGGTCCGGCGCCTGATCAGCTACGCCCACCGCAAGCACTCGGAAATTGTCCGCAGCATTGCGGTGTTTGATGCCGACAACCAACTGTTCGTTACCTCCAATTTCCATCGCAACTTCGAAACCCTGAAGTATCCGGACGACCAGCCAATCCCGCTGCTGCTCGACACGCGGCTCAATGAAAACGCACTGATTTTAAGAGCGCCGATCCTCAGCGAAGGGCAATTCAGCACCCTGTCCGCGCCGGGCATGCAGGCTAAACCACTGGGCTATATTGCCCTCGAGCTTGATCTCAGCGCCCTGCGCCTGCAGCAGTACCAGGAAGTCTTTACCGCCCTGATGGTGCTGATGCTGGGCCTGACGCTGGCCTCGCTGTTTGCCTACCGTCTGATGCGCGATGTGACCCGGCCGATCTCCCATATGGTCAGCGTGGTCGACCGGATCCGCCGCGGCCACCTGGATGTTCGGATCGAAGGCCAGCTGCTGGGCGAGCTCGACACGCTGAAAAACGGCATCAATGCCATGGCGATCTCGCTGTCGGAATACCACATTGAAATGCAGCAGAGCATCGACCAGGCCACCTCAGATCTGCGCGAAACCCTGGAGCAGCTGGAGATCCAGAACGTCGAGCTGGATATCGCCAAAAAACGTGCCCAGGAAGCGGCCCGGGTGAAATCCGAGTTCCTGGCCAATATGTCCCACGAGCTGCGCACCCCGCTCAACGGCGTCATCGGCTTTACCCGCCAGATGCTCAAGACCCGGCTCAGCAGCAGCCAGCAGGACTACCTGCAGACGATCGAGAAGTCCGCCAACAACCTGCTGACCATCATCAACGACATTCTCGACTTCTCGAAACTCGAAGCCGGCAAGCTGCTGCTGGAAAATATTCCGTTCGACTTTACCGACTCGCTTGATGAAGTAATGAAACTGCTGGCCCCGAGCGCCCACGAAAAAGGCCTCGAGCTGACCCTGAAAATCGACGAGCGGATCCCTGCCGGGCTGATCGGCGATCCGCTGCGGATCCAGCAGGTGCTGACCAACCTCATCGGCAACGCCGTGAAATTCACAGAGCGCGGCAACATTGATGTTTCCGTCGAGCTCAAGGCCGACAAGGACGAAACCGTCGAGCTGCAATTTATCGTCCGCGACACCGGGATCGGGATTTCCGAGCGCCAGCAGGCCCAGCTGTTCCAGGCCTTCAGCCAGGCCGATGCCAGTATCTCCCGTCGCTACGGCGGCACCGGGCTGGGGCTGGTGATCACCCAGAAACTGGTCACCCAGATGGGCGGCGAAATCAGCCTGACCAGCCGCCTGCACCAGGGCTCAACGTTCTGGTTCAGCCTGCGCCTGACCAAAACCGACTTGCCGGTCTCGCAGCCGCTCAACACCGCCTCGCTCAACGGTAAGAAACTGCTGCTGATCGAGCCGAACATGCAGGCCGCCTCGATCCTGCAACAACGTCTGATCCGGGCCGGTATCCATGTCACCTACCGCTCGACCATGCCGGAAGAAGCCGAACAACACGAGTTTGCCCTGCTCTGTCTGGCACCGGGCGAGCAGCCGCCGATTGCCACCCTGCTGGATATGGTGTTCAAAGCCGAGCAGCACAGCGAGAAAGTGATGGTCTGCCTGCCGACCACCGAGCTGGCACTGTCCGAGCGCCTGCTCAATGCCGGCGTGTCAGCCTGCCTGCCCAAACCGCTGGCGCAGCGCAAACTGCTGGAAACCCTGATCACCGAGCCGGACGAGCTGGCAGAGCCGGGGCCGCAACTGCTGCCGGCCCCGACCCAGAGCATCCTGCCGCTGACGGTGATGGCGGTCGACGATAACCCGGCCAACCTGAAGCTGATTGCCGCCCTGCTGAGCGAGCGGGTCGAAACCGTGATCACTGCTACCGGCGGACGCAAAGCGGTCGAGTACGCCCACCAGAAACGCTTTGATTTGATCTTTATGGATATCCAGATGCCGGAAATGGACGGGGTCACCGCCTGTCAGGAAATCCACCAAACCGACCTCAACCACCACACCCCGGTGATTGCGGTCACCGCCCACGCTATGGCCGGCGAGCGCGAGCGCCTGCTCAATGCGGGGATGGATGACTACCTGACCAAACCGATTGAAGAGCATATCCTGCAACAGATCCTGGCCAAGTGGATCCAGACCGATGCACAAGTCGCAGCGGCCGGAGCGAACGGCATGCTGGCGGCTGAGCTGGCCCCCGCGACGGAGGCTGAGCAGCCGGTGAATCAGAATATCAGCTGGGACTGGGATCTGGCCCTGAAACAGGCCGCGGGGAAAGAGGAGCTGGCGCGGGACATGCTGCAAATGCTGCTCGACTATATGCCGGAGGTCGAGATGCTGGTAAACGAAGCCCTGGACGGCAAGGACATCGAATTGTGGCCGCCGATCCATAAACTGCACGGCAGTTGCGCCTACAGCGGCGTCCCGCGCCTCAAGAGCCTGTGCCACACCATCGAAACTGAGCTCAAGGCCGGGGCCAGCACCGACGATCTCGAACCCGAGCTATTCGAGCTGGTCGACGAAATGAACAACGTCGTCAAGGCCTCCAAAGCCTACCGGCCTTAGCTTGGGCTTAAGCGATACAAAAAATGCGAGCAGTGTGCTCGCCTTTTTCTTGTCTACTGAATTCGCCATCAACCCGGCAGCTGTCACCTCAGCTTTCGAGGATCACCGTCGCCACCGCATACTGCTTCTCATCGGCAATGGTCAGGTGAACATGCCGCACGCCCATCTGCGCCGCCAGTTCCCCGGCCTTGCCGGACAGTGCCAACACCGGTTTGCCCAGGGCATCGTTGCTGACGATGAAGTCATGGAACGTCACCCCACAGGCGATGCCGGTGCCCAGCGCCTTCGACGCGGCTTCCTTAACTGCAAACCGCTTCGCCAGGTAGCGGGCCTTGTGCTTCAGGCTATGAAAAACCGCCAGCTCTTCCGGCGCCAGCACCCGCTCAGCAAACGCATCCCCGGTGCGCGAGAATACGTTCTCCACCCGGTCGATGGCCGTGATATCGGTGCCCAGCCCCAGAATCGCCATCAGCGACGCGCTTCCAGCATCACGGCTTTCATGTCTGCCACGGCGGTTTGCAGGCCATCAAAGACGGCACGGCCGATAATCGAGTGACCGATATTGAGCTCATACAGCTCCGGCAGCGCGGCGATCGGCTTCACATTATGGTAGGTCAGGCCGTGACCGGCATTCACCTTGATGCCCTGATCGTCGGCGTAGCTGGCCGCAGCGGCAATTTTCTTCAGCTCGGCCTGCTGCTCCGCATCCGTTTGGGCATCCGCATAATGGCCGGTGTGCAGCTCAATGTACGGCGCGCCACAGGCAACAGCGGCGTCGATCTGAGTACGGTCAGCATCAATAAACAGAGAAACCAGAATTCCAGCTTCGGTCAGTTTTGCCGTCGCAGCTTTGATTTTTTCCAGCTGACCGGCCACATCCAGGCCGCCTTCGGTCGTCAGCTCTTCGCGCTTCTCCGGAACCAGACAAACAAACTCCGGCTTGGTGTCCAGTGCGATCTGGATCATTTCATCGGTCACCGCCATTTCCAGATTCATTCGGGTCTGAATGGTTTCACGCAAAATACGGACATCACGGTCGGTGATATGGCGACGATCTTCACGCAGGTGGATGGTGATCCCATCGGCACCGGCACGCTCAGCCACTTCCGCAGCGTGGACCGGATCCGGGTAACGCGTCCCCCGTGCATTCCGTAAGGTGGCAATATGATCGATATTCACGCCGAGTAAAATGTTGTTCATTTTCCGGAACTCCTTCCTCTGAGGGTAAACAATTCCCTGCTTTTTAATGGTTTGCCGCCAAGATACGGTTTCAGGGCTATCCGTGTAAAGCGTTTTGCGGCCCGAAGCTGATCCGGACTGTCAAAATGTCTCGCTGCGATGGCCTTGAGCTGATTGCCGGTAAACGACAGCTGTCCCTGCACCATCGAAGCGATAAAGCCCCGCTGCTCGCGGTAGCTGTAGGTCATCTCATCTTCAACCGGCAGGCCGCTGCCGGCACAGTGAAGAAAGTCGATGCCATAGCCGAGATGGTACAGCAATGCCAGTTCAAAGCGCCGCAGTGCAGGCTCTGGATTCTCCGCCTGTGCCAGCTCTCGCAGCACATTCAGGTAATCCAGAAACAACACCGGGTAAGGGGTATTGGGCTCCAGGACCCGCGCCAGGATCTCATTGACATACATGGCGGAGTACAGGATATAGCTGCGCATCGGCAGGCCGATACTGATCGGCTCGGCCTGAGTCAGGACCGGCATCGAGCCCCGGCCTGACCATTTGATGAACAGCGGCGTAAAAGGTTGCAGCGCGCCTTTGAGGTTGGAGCGTTTGCGGCGCGCACCTTTGGCAAGGAGGGTGACACGGCCTGAGTCCTCGCTGAATACATCAAGGATCAGGCTCGTCTCGCTATAGGGACGCGTATGAAGGACAAAACAACGCTGTAGCCCCTCCATGGTGCCCCTTACAGATCGTCGATGTAACCCAGACTACGCAGGGCGCGTTCGTCATCGGCCCAGCCGGATTTCACTTTCACCCACAGTTCCAGGTAGACCTTGCGCTCGAACAGATCTTCCATATCGAGCCGCGCTTGACGACCGATGGTTTTGATCTTCTCGCCGCCTTTACCGATCACCATTTTCTTCTGGCCCTGACGCTCAACCAGGATCAGGCCGTTGATATCAAAGCCGTCGGTATCCGGGTTGTAATCAAAACGCTCGATTTCCACCGTCACCGAGTACGGCAGCTCATCACCGGTAAAGCGCATCAGCTTTTCCCGGATGATCTCGGAGGCCATGAAACGTTGCGAACGGTCGGTCACATACTCTTCCGGGAAGTAGTACTCGCCTTCCGGCAGGTGTTTACGGACGATTTTCTCAACCGCATCGATATTGGTACCGTGTTTGGCAGAGACCGGCACCACGTCGACGAAGTCCATCTTGCTCGCCAATTCCTGCAGGTGCGGGAACAGATCGTACTTCTCTTTGACGTTGTCGACCTTGTTGACCAACAGCACCGTCGGCAGCTGAGACTTCGCCAGCTTGTTCAGCACCATCTCGTCATCAGGCGTCCACAGGGTGCCGTCAACCAGAAACAGCACCAGCTCCACGTCGGTCAGCGAGCTGCTGGCCGCACGGTTCATCAAGCGGTTAATGGTGCGCTTTTCTTCAATGTGCAGTCCCGGGGTGTCGACATAGACCGCCTGGTAACCGTCACGGGTATCGACTCCCATGATCCGGTGGCGGGTGGTCTGAGGTTTCCGCGAAGTGATCGACAACTTCTGGCCGACCAAACGGTTCAGCAGCGTCGATTTCCCGACATTCGGTCGGCCGACGATGGCAATAAAGCCGCAATGTGTTTTGTCTGTCATGATTCCAACTGCTTAAGCGCAATTTCTGCTGCTGCCTGCTCTGCCTTGCGCCGACTGCCGCCTTTACCAATCACAGGCTTATCCAGGCCTGCCACTTCGCACTGTACGGTAAACTCCTGATTGTGAGCCTCACCGTGCACCTTAATTACAGTATATGCAGGCAGCGGTAAACGACGCCCCTGCAGACACTCCTGAAGCCGGGTCTTCGGATCTTTCTGATTGATCCCCGGCTTGATGGTTTCCAGGCGCGACTGATACCAGCTCAGTACGATTTTTCGGACGGCTTCAATGTCGCTGTCGAGGTAGATTGCCCCGATAATCGCTTCCACGCAGTCCGCCAGGATCGAGTCACGGCGGAACCCGCCACTTTTCAGTTCGCCCGGTCCCAGCAACAGGTGATCACCCAGCTCGAACTCACGCCCCAGCTCGGCCAGGGTTTTCCCCCGCACCAGCGTCGCGCGCATCCGGCTCATATCGCCTTCGTCCACCGCCGGAAAGCGGTGGTACAGATCATCGGCAATCACAAAACTCAGAATCGAATCGCCCAGAAACTCCAGGCGCTCGTTGTGCGTTCCGTTGGCACTGCGGTGTGTCAGCGCCAAGGTCAAAAGATCAGCATTATTAAATTGATAACCCAGCTTACGCTGCAGTTTATTTGCAGGAGACGTCATTTTTTCCCGATCAGTTTATGCCACCGATGCGGCTAAAGCGCACACCGGTAGGAATCCAAGATGGAAGAACACTTTCAGCACTTCGTTCAAACTCAAAGCTGATCCAGATCCCGACCGCCTTACCCACCAAATTGGCTTCAGGCACAAATCCCCAATAACGGCTGTCAGCACTGTTGTCGCGATTATCACCCATCACGAAATATTGTCCTTCCGGCACAACCCATTCGCTGATCCCCGGACGCGGCTTGTAGTTCAGCACCCGATCACGCTTAAGCGGATGGATCAGGATTTTGTGCTGCTGCTCGCCCAGTTGTTCATTGAATTGCACCAAGCGGGTCATCCCCTGGCTGAACTCGCTGTCGGTCATATTCTCCAGCGGAACCGGGGTACATTCATTGCTGCCTTTCGGGGCCACACACAGCTGTTTGTAGGCGCTGTAGCGAACGGTATCACCCGGCAAGCCGACCACTCGCTTGATGTAGTCAATATTCGGCTGAGGCGGGAACTTAAACACCACGATATCGCCGCGCTCCGGCTCACCGGTTTCCATCAACTTGTGTCGGAAGACCGGATCGCGCAGACCATAGGCGAATTTCTCAACCAGGATGAAATCTCCCACCAACAGTGTCGGCATCATCGAGCCGGATGGGATCTGGAACGGCTCATAAATAAATGAGCGAAATACCATAATGAGCGCAATCACCGGAAACAGCGAACTGGTCGATTCGACCCAGCTCGGTTGCGGTGCTACGGCTTGTAGGGTTTTAGCATCGACTTGATCGCCGGCATTTAAGGCGGCGGCTTCAATCTTCAATTGACGTTTCGGCGCCCAGAGAAATTTTTCCAGTACCCAAATGATCCCGGTCACCAGCGTAGCCAGCACCAGAATAAGCGAAAAAGTATTTGCCATTTTAATCCCTAATAAATGTAACAGTGCAGCAAGCGAACTTGCTGCACTGCTCATTGACTCTTGCCTCATGGTCCCGGCGATCAAGCGATCCCCACAGGTAACCGACAACAGCCATGAGTTTTGTCATTACTTACTTGTCTTTACCGACGTGCAGAATTGCCAGGAAGGCTTCCTGAGGCAGTTCGACGTTGCCGATCTGCTTCATACGTTTCTTACCTTCTTTCTGTTTCTGCAGCAGTTTTTTCTTACGACTCACGTCACCACCGTAACACTTGGCGATAACGTTTTTACGCAACTGCTTCACCGTCGAGCGGGCAATGATATGGTTGCCAATGGCCGCCTGAATCGCGATGTCGAACATCTGACGAGGAATGAATTCTTTCATTTTCTCTACCAGATCACGGCCGCGGTGCTGCGCATTGTCTTTGTGCGTGATAATCGCCAGAGCGTCAACACGGTCGCCGTTCAGCATGATATCCACACGTACCATGTCGGATTCTTCGTAGCGCTGGAAGTTGTAATCCAGAGACGCATAACCGCGCGACGTCGATTTCAGGCGATCGAAGAAGTCCAGTACCACTTCAGACATTGGAATGTCGTAAGTCAGGGCAACCTGGTTACCGTGGTAAACCATATCGACCTGCATCCCACGCTTCTCAACACACAAGGTGATGACGTTACCCAGGTATTCACTCGGGACCAGGATATTACAGCGGGCAATTGGCTCACCGATGACATCGATATCGTTCACCGCTGGCAGTTTTGCCGGGCTGTCAACGTACATCGTGGTGCCGTCAGTTTTCTTCACTTCATACACTACGGTTGGAGCCGTGGTGATCAGGTCCAGATCGTATTCACGCTCCAGACGCTCCTGAATGATTTCCATGTGCAGCATGCCGAGGAAACCACAACGGAAACCAAAGCCCAGTGCCGCCGAGCTTTCCGGTTCGTAGAACAGCGAGGCATCGTTCAGGCTCAGTTTGCCCAGTGCGTCACGGAAGTTCTCATAGTCATCTGACGAGACCGGGAACAGACCGGCATAAACCTGCGGCTTCACTTTTTTGAAACCCGGCAACGGTTTTTCACAACCGTTTTTCGCCAGCGTCAAGGTATCGCCCACCGGCGCGCCCAGGATGTCTTTAATCCCACAAACGACCCAGCCCACTTCGCCTGTATTCAGCACGTCTTTATCAACTTGCTTCGGCGTGAAAATACCCAGACGGTCAACGCCCCAGGTTTGGCCGGTGCTCATGACTTTGATCTTGTCGTTCTTCTTCAGAACGCCGTTCTTGATCCGTACCAGTGAAACAACGCCCAGGTAGTTATCGAACCAGGAGTCGATGATCAGCGCCTGCAGCGGCGCATCCGGATCGCCTTCCGGCGCTGGAATCGCCGACACGATATTCTCAAGCACATCGTCTACGCCCAGACCGGTTTTGGCCGAGCAGCGAGTCGCTTCCATCGCGTCGATGCCGACGATTTCTTCAATTTCTTCCGCAACACGGTCAGGATCAGCGGCCGGCAGGTCGATTTTGTTCAAAATCGGCACGACTTCCAGATCCATTTCGATCGCGGTGTAGCAGTTGGCCAGCGTCTGGGCTTCCACCCCCTGGCCGGCATCCACCACCAGCAGCGCCCCCTCACAGGCGGCCAGTGAGCGGGAAACTTCATACGAGAAGTCGACGTGTCCCGGGGTGTCGATAAAGTTCAGCTGATACGTTTCACCATCTTTCGCCTTATAATCGAGCGTCACGCTCTGGGCTTTGATAGTGATACCGCGCTCGCGCTCAAGGTCCATGGAATCCAGCACCTGGGCTGCCATTTCACGATCGGAAAGGCCACCACAGACTTGGATCAGGCGGTCAGATAATGTCGACTTACCATGGTCGATGTGTGCAATAATCGAAAAGTTACGAATGTGCTTCATGAATTGGCGTGACTAACTCGTGATTAATAATGAATGGGATCTACAGATCAATTTGGCCGATTCTACCCAATTTCACCGCTAGCTGCTATCTTTCGGTGCGGCATTTATCAATTGCGTTGCCGCAAGCGGACTGCCTAACACCCGAATCAGGTTGGGTTTATATGCGGCTTGATGTTCCAGACGTCTCGCCATGCGACGTGCCAGCAGCAGCCCGGCACCGGCACTGAACGCGGCGGTCAGGATCACCGCCGGCTCTCCGCCGCCCGCCAGATCGACAAACCACCACTGGCCGAACGCGGCGCCCAGGATCAAGCATAGCAGAGGCAGCACATAGACCAAGAGAGCCGAATTGAGCATGCTTTGTTCAGGCAGGCCGATTTCCACAATATCGCCAACCGCAACGGACTCGCGGGTAGCAATGTCTATCTGGTGGCTGCGCCCCGGCACCGCCTTGCTGACAATGCCGGTGCCGCAGCTATCCCGGGAGGCACAATGTCCGCAGCTGGTTTCCTGCTGACAACTCACCGTCACGTGACCGGGCGCAACCGCCACCACGGTCGCCAGTGAGCGCATCATGGCTGCTCACCCTTGCTCGGTTGAAACGCGACGGATTCGGCAACCCGACGGGCGGTTGCCGGCGGAATATCCCCGACCACCGTCACTTCTTTGCCTTTGGCCAGGTAACTATGCAACGTCCGGCGCCCCTGGCGCACCAGTTGCTCACGAACGGTAAACTGATCAGCCGAGGCGACATAGATCGAGAAGCTGAACAGGCCGTCGCTGAACATTTTGCTCTCGACCGGGCGCTCGGTCATCATCAGGCGATGCCGATTATGTGAGACGGTCTCGAACCCCTGCGGCAGCCACTTCACCTGCCAGCCCAGCTCAACCTGCGGCTGGGGCGGCAGTTGAACCACCGCAGGCAATTCAACCGTTTTCAGACTCTTCAGTACTTCCCCGACCTTCGGGTTCACCACATAGGAGACCGCGCGGTACTGCTCCAGCGGCTCGCCGTCGCGATCGAGCAGGTCCGCCCGCATCACTAGCTTGCTGCGTGTATCGACCCACAACAGGTAGGAATACCGGGCACCGTCTTTCGGCGCTATCCGCACCACATCGCAACCCACCCCGGCTTCACGGGCCCGACCCATGGAGATAAAGTCGTAATACTTCGCCAGCGCCGTGATGTCCGTTTGCATGATCGGCGGCAGCGGCGCCACCATCTTGTTGCTGTGAATGGTGAACGGATCCAACCCAGGCTCGAAGTAGCTGACCTCGTCACCCCGCTGAATCACTTCCCGCGGCGGTCCGCTCAGGTAAACCAGATGCGCAAACGTCTCACCATCTTCATAGCTGTGACGATATCGCAACGGTTCAATACTGTTTTTCTTGATGAGTATGTACGACAGCTCGTAACTGAGCGCGCGGCTAGCCTCGTCCATTTGATGCAACAAAGCCTCGGCCGAAGGTGTGGACTCTTCAGCAGAGGCTTGCCATGGCATCAACAGGCTGACCAGTGTCAAAGCACCGACCAGAATATTTCTCATTTATCCGCCAGATTAATTTTGTTCAAGCAAAGTTCTGTCAATACTGCCATCTTCAGCATTTAAACGCAGCTGGAGTTCATAGTCCTGAAGCATGGCATTGATCCGCCGACGCTGTTCCATCACCTGCGCTTCACTCGGCGCGGCATGGTGATTACTACTCCGAATGGAATCCCGGGTCAGACTAACAGGTTCGGCAACGCCGGCAAAAGGAATGGTCTGTAACACCGGGACCTGGGACTCATCGGCAGTAACCATCAGGCTCTCGTCGCCGCCATTATACTGCTGAACCCCGACAATCACAGCCAGGGAGACACTGGCGGCCACCGCCACCTGCCCCAGCTGACTCAGCCAGGCCGGCAAAGTCCGCTTGGCTTGTTGCGGGGTCGGCTGAGCTTGTTGCGGGGCAGACGCGTGTTGCTCGCGCACACTGGCCAAATGCACCACAGGGGCAGGCTCAACTTCAACCGGGCCGTTGTGCACCGGCTCTTGCTCCAGCGCCATGGCAACCCGGGCGGTAATATCCCAGTCCGGATTCTGTGGTGCTTCGCCGCGCATGACATCCCCAATCAGGCTGTAGTGCTGCCAGGTTTGGCGGCTCTCCTCATCGACGGCCAGTGCATTAATGATGCTCTGGTCGAGCGCTTCACCATCTAATAATGCCGAAATCTTTTGCTTATCAGCCATGTTTGTTCACCGTTTGGCTTAACAATTAACGCTGCATCAGAGGACGAATTCGTTTTTCAACGGCCTCTCGTGCACGGAAAATACGCGATCGCACTGTACCGACAGGACAACCCATCACCTCAGCAATTTCCTCATAGCTCAGCCCTTCCAGCTCTCGCAAGGTAATTGCCGTCTTCAGATCATCCGGTAACGCTTCAATGGTACTGAAAACAACCCGCTTCAATTCGTCAGACAACATTTGGTTCTCAGGGTTCGATATTTCTTTCAGCGCATTGCCGCTTTCAAAATATTCCGCCTCTTCCGCATCGACATCCGATGCCGGGGGACGCCGCCCCTGAGCCACCAGGTAATTTTTCGCCGTATTCACGGCAATCCGGTACAACCAGGTATAAAACGCACTTTCGCCGCGAAACGTCGGCAGTGCCCGGTAAGCTTTGATAAAAGCTTCCTGCGCAACATCCGGTACATCGCCGGAGTTACTGACATACCGAGCCACCAGGCTACAGACTTTGTTCTGGTATTTCGCAACTAACAGGTTAAATGCCTGCTTGTCTCCTCGCTGTACCCGCTCTACTAGGACCTGATCAGTTTGCTGCTCGCTCATTCGAGCGTGTACTCCTATATCTGTCATTCACTCGTGATTTCCTGTACCTGCCGCAAGCCTCCAACCGACGCGCGATGTCTACGGCATTCTGCCTGACCTATCGTTTCAGCCCGATAAAACAAGCATCTATGAAATTAATGAGCATGAGCACTTATTCAGACTCAATGCGCCAGGCAAAGTTCCCGCGCATCGACATTATTTCTGGCTCACCCTGCACGAATTCTGATTGTTGAGAAAACGGTATTGCAATTAGGTTAACGGACGATTATACCTCGTCAAGATATGAAGTGGTTAACCTGCAGTCAAAAATGAACAAATGGGGCGGATTTTGCTACCATAGCGCCACTACCACAGGGATATGATATTGATATGAACGAGAACCGTGAACATCAGTGCGATGTGCTGGTCATCGGCAGCGGCGCTGCCGGGCTGTCGCTGGCACTGCGATTGGCGCCATTAGGGAAAGTCATCGTCCTGAGCAAAGGGCCGAGCAGCGAAGGGGCGACTTACTATGCCCAGGGCGGGATTGCCGCTGTCTTTGACGAGTCGGACAGTGTTGAATCCCACGTCCAGGACACCCAGATTGCCGGGGCTGACTTATGTGATGAAGCCGTGGTGCGTTTTATTGCCGAAAATGCCAAGGATTGTGTCCAGTGGCTGATCGACGGCGGGGTGCCGTTTGATCGCGAAGAAAGCGATAGCGACGATGCCCCGCGCTACCACCTGACCCGCGAAGGCGGCCACAGCCACCGCCGGATCCTGCATGCCGCTGATGCTACCGGGATGGCCGTTCAAAATACGCTCCAGGAAAATGTCCACAACCACCCCAACATTGAGGTACTGGAGCGGCACAATGCCCTGGACCTGATCACCAACCAGAAACTGGGACGCACCGATCAACCCAACCGGGTGCTGGGCGCCTATATCTGGAACCGCAACCGGGAAGTGGTCGAAACCGTGCGCGCCAAGTTTGTGGTGCTGGCTACCGGCGGCGCTTCCAAAGTGTACCAGTACACCTCCAACCCCGATGTGTCTTCCGGCGACGGTATCGCGATGGCCTGGCGGGCCGGCTGCCGGGTTGCCAACCTGGAATTTAACCAGTTCCACCCGACCTGCCTGTTCCATCCGGAAGCGCGGAACTTCCTGCTGACCGAAGCCCTGCGGGGGGAAGGTGCCTATCTGCGCCGCCCGGACGGCAGTCGCTTTATGCCGGACTTTGACGAGCGGGCCGAGCTGGCACCGCGGGATGTGGTCGCCCGGGCCATCGACTATGAAATGAAGCGCCTCGGGGCGGATTGCATGTACCTGGATATCAGCCACAAGCCGGCGGACTTCATCCAGAAGCACTTTCCGATGATCCATGAAAAACTGCTGACTTACGGCATTGATATCACCCAAGAGCCGATCCCGATTGTCCCGGCCGCCCACTATACCTGTGGCGGGGTGATCGTCGATCAACAAGGCCGGACCGATCTCGATGGGCTGTATGCGATTGGCGAAGTCAGCTATACCGGTCTGCACGGCGCCAACCGGATGGCTTCCAACTCATTGCTTGAGTGCGTGGTCTACGCTTGGGCCGCTGCCGAAAGTATCAAGTGCAAGCTGGTTCAGGTCAGCCTGCCCGACAGCCTGCCGCACTGGGATGAAAGCCAGGTCAGCAACTCCGATGAAGAAGTGGTGATCCAGCATAACTGGCATGAATTGCGACTCTTTATGTGGGACTACGTCGGCATCGTCCGCACCACCAAGCGTCTGGAGCGCGCCATGCGCCGGATCCAGCTGCTCCAGGAAGAAGTCAACGAGTACTACGGCAATTTCCGGGTCTCCAACAACCTGCTGGAGCTGCGCAACCTGCTGCAAGTGGCCGAGCTGATTGTCCGCTGCGCCCTGGAGCGCAAGGAAAGCCGCGGGCTACACTATACCCTGGATTACCCGGACCAGCTCGACACGCTCAAACCGACAATCCTGACGCCGGATCAGCCCTGCTGATTCCCCGGCGCTCAGTTCTGTTGAGAAAGCGGTTCGCAAAGTGGCTCACCGCCCTGTGCGTCTCAGCCGGGACGCTTCAGAACAGTTCGATTCAGAAGCGCCAGCATCAAAAAAAGCGAGCGGGATCCCCCGCTCGCTTTGTTGTCTGTCCGACCGTCTGACGCTGACTCAGACCTTAAAAGCTGCAATCGACTGATCCAGGGAGCCGGCCTGGCTGGCAACGGCATTTGCCGCCTGGGCGTTCTCATGCGCCACCGCCGAGTTCTGGTTGGTGATGTCGCGGATCGAGGTGATGTTGCGGCCAATCTCTTCCGACACCAGGCTTTGCTGCTCAACCGCCGCCGCAATCTGGGTGCTGGTATCCATGATCAGCTGCATATCAGCCATGATCTGGTTGATTTTCGCCTCGGCACTGTTGGCCTGAATCACACTTTGCTCCCCCTGCTCCTGACAACGACCAATGTGGCTCACCACCTGGGCCGTCTGCTCCTGCAGCGAGGCAATAATAGTGCTAATTTCCTCCGTCGATTGACGGGTCCGCAGCGCCAGAGAGCGCACTTCATCGGCCACTACGGCAAAGCCCCGGCCCTGCTCGCCGGCACGCGCCGCTTCAATCGCCGCATTCAGCGCCAGCAGGTTGGTCTGCTCCGCAATCTCTTTGATCACATCCAGCACCGAGCCGATGTTCCCGGAGAGGCTCGACAAACTGGAGACTTCCTCGCCGGTATGCGCCAGCCCTTCAGACAACGTCCGGATCCGCTCTTTGGTTGCACTCACTTCGTTCAGTCCGGCCTCCGCGCCCTGATAGCCCTGCTCAGCATTGCCGGCTGCGCTTTCGGTATTCGAGGCAATTTCCCGAATCGTCACGCCCATTTCCGTCACGGCCGTGGCCACTGAGTCCGTCTCGCTCAACTGCTGCTCCATGGCCGCTTCCGACTCCTGGCTGCGGTGCTGCAACTGAGACGACGCGGCCCCAAGCTCGTTGACCGCCGTTTGTACGTTCCCGACCAGGTGGCGCAGACTCGCCAACAGCCCGTTGAAATTCGAGGCCACTTCGGCCAGCTCATCATTGCCTTCCTGATCAGCCGTGCGGGTCAGATCGTGGCTCTCAGCAATCGCTGCCATCAACTGACTCAGGTTTTTCACCCGACGCTGGATCGACTGGCTAATCACCCAGGAAATACCCACCAGCAGCACCACGACCACCAGCACCGCCAACACAATCAACTGATTGACCAACCGGTATTCTGCCGCAACCTGGGCCTCAAGCTGCTCCACCAACTCGCCGAACACCGCCTCCACCTGGTGAGACTGGTTACGGATCTCGCCGCGCAGCCCCAGGTTATGGGTCAGGCCAATGGTCTTTTTCTGGGCGATGATCTGGGAAAATGTCTGCTCGAACTGGCTGAACAAGACACTGAAATCAGCCTGCAATTGTGCCGCATAACGGGTCTGCGCCGCCTGATACGCATCCAGGTAAGCTTGCTCGCCGGTGATCATAAACAGCTTCGCCGCCTCATCCAGGCTAAAGACAGCCAGCACATCCTGCTGCTGCTCGCTCGCCGCATGGATCAGTTGTTCGGATGCCGCCAGGAATCGACCGTTCAGCCCGTCGGCCGGGGTCAGCCCCAACTGCTGATAGCCCTGGATCAGAGCCATCATCCCCTGCTGGTAATTGTTCATGACCCCCGGCAGCGACGCCAGACTCGGGATCTCGATCGACAGGCTGTTCAGGTCCTGCTTCAGCGTCGTGAGTTGCGTCTGGAAACGCTGATAATTGTCCTGGAATTTTTTCTGATATTTCAAATCCATCCGCATCAAAAAGTCTTTTTCATTGCGACGCAGATTCAGCAAAGTCACTTCCAGCTGCGCCACCATGGCGGCTGAGTCATTAATCATCATCACCCGTTTGTTGGCCAGTTGGCTCATGCCCAACACCGCCACCAACGCCGTGACGGCCAGAACGGTTAATCCGATTAACTTATGTTTGATTTTCATTTCCACTACTTCCTGCCTAACAGAGCACCCTAGGCATGGGCTGTCACCTGACAATCAAGGGGGGTAAAGATCTGAGTTTTATATCGTTCGATCAGCGAAAAACTTTAGGATGGGAGCGTTACATTAACGCGCTTTAACGGCCAGATCAGAGATAAAATACTGAATATACATCACATTTAATTTTTTTAAACCGCAACAACAAAGACGGTGTTTATTTTATTCTATTCAAGTGATGGCATAGCAGCGACAAGGCCCGATAACCGGACACGTCACAGGTATCATGACAGATCAGCAACCAGCGCCGCCGAGTCGCCTGACGCAGCTCGATCAGCATCAGATACCGGGTATGGACTTTGATACGGCTCAGGGACCACCAGCGCTGCTGCCAAAACAGGCGATCCGGCGCTTTCAGGATCAGGCGCCCCTGGTGACGATAAATGGCGTGATATCGGCCGATCCACTCCTGCCAGAGCAGCTCGCAACCAATCAGGAAAAACGGAACAGGGAGCGCGCCGCGGCCCCAGGCCAGCAGCAGGCCGCCTGCCGCACCAAGATAGAAAATCGTCAGTGCGGCAACGGACAGCCGGGAAGGATAAACCGCAAAATCAGCGAAGTTTGCTGTTGTTGTGCGCGACAATGCGATCCACCATCGCGGCGTGGGCAGGGTTATCACTGCGGCCATGCGACATCACCCAGGTGAAGAGATCCGGATCATCGCAACGCAACAGCGAAATAAAGTCCTGCTGCTCCTGCTCGTTCAGCTCATCAAAGCATTCTTCGAAAAACGGCATGATAATGACATCCAACTCCAGCATCCCGCGACGGCATGCCCATTTCACGCGTGCTTTTTCTTCTGCACTCAACATATCAACCTCAATGTACTAACCTCAAACGCGAGGGCCCACGGCGCAAAACCGGGCGCAACCATTCGCGTTTGCCTTGACTCCAGTGGCCACAATCTTATCAGTCGCAACCGGGCGCGCCTACGGACATGCCCAAGCAAAATATCAAGATGAGAGCTAGCGCCGGTTTATGCCCGCAGCATCCGCCGGGGCGTCGCATTTTTACCCGCTGGAAACACCAAGAGCGGCCGGCCACCTTCCCCTCATGGACTCCGGTAACCGGTGGGGCGAATACCTGATTCGATGAATCAAGTATTTGGGCTGACAAACCGACGCGCGCGATTTAACATAGCAGGTAATTTTGAAATTCATCCACAGTAACGTGCCGCTCACCCGAGAGGCTGAGTCCGGGCAAGTTACCGCACATCATGGAAATCCTATGAGCACCTGGTCAAATGTTCTGAACTTCAACAAGATTGCCTTAACTGAACAAGATACCCTGCCGGCGCTGGCGCTGGTCGACCTCGCCGACTGGGGCCTGATCACCCTGGTGGGCGACGACAAAAAATCTTACCTGCACGGCCAGGTAACCTGTGACGTGGTTTCACTGGCCCAGGATCAATCCACCCTCGGCGCCCACTGTGACGCCAAAGGAAAAATGCGCACTATCTTTCGCCTGTTCCACCACCGCGACGGCTATGGTTTCTTCCAGCGCCGGAGCGTGATGGCAACCCAGTTGCCGGAGCTGAAGAAATATGCCGTGTTCTCCAAGGTGGATATCGAACAAAGTGACGCGATCCTGCTGGGCCTGACCGGTAAAGATGCCGGCGCCACCATCGACCAGGTCTTCGGCGGCGAAGGCGAAGTGCGAGCCATCGAAGGCGGCACCGTGGTGAAGATTGATGCCGAGCGCTGGCTGCTGGTCCTCAGCCCAGAGTACGCTGAAACCATTGCCGGTCAACTGGCTGCGAATGCCGTGCTGTCTGACAGCACGCTGTGGGATCTGTACGATATCCGCCAGGCGATCCCACGGGTCGATGACGCCACAACTCTAGAGTTCATTCCGCAGGCGGTGAACCTGCAAGCGCTGGATGCGATCAGCTTCACCAAAGGCTGCTATACCGGCCAGGAAACCGTCGCCCGCGCCAAGTACCGGGGGATCAACAAGCGTGCGATGTATATCGTCAGCGGCCCGGCCGAGCAGTGCCCGCAGGCCGGGGACGCGCTGGAGCGCAGTGTCGGCGACAACTGGCGCAAAGGCGGCACCATCATCGCCGGTTACCGGTTTGCCAATGGCCAGGCCATTGCCCTGGTCGGCCTGCCGAACGATCTGGATGAAGACAGCCAGTTCCGCTTAGCCGGACACGAGGCGATCTGGCTCAAGCTGCCGCTGCCGTACGCGCTGGACGAAGACAAGTAACAGGCAATTCGATATGCAAACCCCCGTGACTTTCCTGTTAGAGCAGGAAGGCGTCGACTACCGGCTTCTTCCCCACAGCAAACCGGCCACAACCATTGACGAAGCCGCCCGCGAACGCGGGGTGGCTCCGGAGCAGATGGTTAAATCGATTTTGCTGCGGGATATGAGCGGCTTTCATGTGTTGGCCTGCGTACCGGGACCGGCGCAGGTTGATCCGAAAAAAGTCCGTGCCCTGCTCGGGTGTCGCCGGTTGACCTGTGCCGACGCCCGCGATGTCGAGGACGTGACCGGCCTGCGGATCGGCACGGTGGCACCGATTGGCCTGAAAACGCCGATGCCGGTCATTTTTGACAACACGATCCTTCAATACACGATCGTCAACATCAGCAGCGGGGATCGCATGGCGGGGATCGAACTCAGTATGGAAGATCTCCTGCTGTTATGTGATCCGCTGTTCGCGGATATCTGCCGCTAGGAGACGATGTGGACACGATCAACTGGCGCGGGGTCGATCTGAACCTGCTCATTGCCTTTGCCGCCCTGATGGAAACCGGCAGTGTCACCAAAGCCGCAGACAAGCTGTCGATCGGCCAGTCGGCGATGAGCCATAACCTGTCCCGACTGCGGACGCTGATCAACGATCCGTTGTTCGAGCGCCGCGGACACCATATGGTCGCCACAGACAAAGCCAGAGAGCTGGCGCCGATCATCGAACAGGTTTTGGGGCTGATCACCACCGAGATCCTGCAACCCAAAGCGTTCAGCCCCGAGACCTACCAGGGCACCATTCGCCTCGGGCTAACCGATTACGCGGAGCTGCTGTTCGCCCCGGCACTGTTTGATGCCATTCTCGGCCAGGCACCGCAGTGCCAGTTAAGTTTCTACAAGGTGGATCGCCATAATTATCAGGCGATGATGGACGATCAGGACATTCACCTGGTGATCGGATCCATGACCCAGCTCCCCCGGGAACTCGACAGCCAGTATCTCTATACCGATGATCATGTCTGCCTGTTCGACAGTCAGGCGACCGGCCTGCGAGCCCCCATCGATCTGGCGCGATATATAGAAACGCCCCAGGCGCTGGTAACCCCCGACGGACAACTGGCGAGCGCTGTCGATCAGCAACTCCGGGCGCAGGGGCTCTCACGCCACATTGCCGTCGGCTCCGGGAACTTTCTGACCATCCGCCATCTGCTGACCGGACGCAACCTGCTGTGCGTGGTTTCCACCCTGATGGCCCGGATCGCGATCTTTGATGATCAGCTCACCCAATGTCCGCCGCCGGTGACCATTCCGGACTTTGATATCAACTTGATCTGGCAAAAACGCAATGCCAATCACCCCCGTCTGATCTGGCTGCGGCAGTGTGTCCGGCAAACGGTTACGGCCCACGTTCACAGCCTGCGCGGACAAGATCCCGGTGAAGCAGGGTAAGCAAGGCGCGCCGTCCTAAACACGCGCACTCAGGATCCCTTGGTGTCGTGTTGACCCGGCTCCTGGATCTGATGCAGCTGATGCCGATCGCACGTCGACTTGCAGTCGCACGCTTTTTCTATCCCGACATTGGCCAGGCCACCGCAGCTGCCCCGGATGGTTTTCTTCTTCACGATCCAGCCAATCGCCATGGCGCCAATCACCACAAGAAAGATCAACACGCTCAGCACATAGGTCATCATTTCCAGCCTCCCAGGCGGGTCAGCCCTGCCGTTGCGATCGCCCCCCGCATCCCAATTTTAGCGGCTGTCGGCGGTTTCGGCTTGCCGCAGCCGCAGCCACAACTGCCTTTTTCCCGCGAACAAGCGCGCCCCTGTGCCGGATCCGTCAGAGCTTCTTTCGGGGTTTTCCCGGAAAGCGCCGCTGAAACCAGTGTCTGGGTCGGCACCCGATACACGGCCAGCCCCGCCCGGAGCAGCCGTCCCAGCGAACGCTGACCGATATTGCCGAGTATCAGGGTGGTGACGCCATGGGCTAGCAGCGTTTGCTGTAATTGTTTTTTGTGCCGGCAACCAGACTGGCGTCCATCAGCGTTTTCCAGCCGGGCAACCGGGTTTCCCTGTGGGTCAACAATAAGAAAAGCGGCGGCCTCGCCGAAATGGTTGGCCACGGTCTGGTGGGCAGTGACCGCAATGGCGACTGTCATCGGTTATTCCTTCTCATGGGGCGGAGCCAGCACAATTGCCATGCCATTGACCAGAGCCGAAGCCACTTTGTGCCGGGCCCGGGCAAGAATATTGCCCAGGGTCTGGCGGGAAATCTCCATTTCAGCCGCGGCAGCCTGTTGCTGCAGCCCTTGCTGATCCACCAGTTTGAGCGCTTCAAGCTCATCTGCTGCCAGCGCCAGCGTCTCGAGACGAGCCATCGGCACGCCGTTGGGTTTAAAGCAGTCATAAGCCGGGCGACAACCGATCCGGCGGGGCTTCTGAGGTCTTGGCATTGGGGCTCCGTCATCATTCACAGCCTTATTATTGGCATATGCCAATAACCTGTATTGATCTGGCTCAGGAAAACCCAGCAAAAAGCCGACAACTCAGACCAGCCCACCGATATAGCACAAGATGCTATTTCCTGACCTGAACTTTACAAGTTACGACTAAAATACCGGACAGGTGCAGCCCGGTAAAACCACAACAGATCACGCCCCGGGCTTGCACTAACGCCGCTAAGCTCATAAAAATCCGGAAAATATTGCATATTTTTCAGTAATGCCACCTGCACGGCCAAGGGTCGTGCCCATCGTACCGAAGCTAAAACATCAGAATATTATTCTGATACACTCGCAGTAGCACAAAAAATTACTCCATAGTGACCGATTTAACATTATTATTATGCTGTAAGTGTCACAAAAGTTTCATAGCCAATCTTATATAATCAGCGCCGTTCAGACACGGATTCACAAACCAGACAAGGTTGGCTTTTATGCGCATGTTCAAACGCTACGTGCCCAAACTGATTGCAAAACACGTTAGCCGTTTATTTAGTGGAAGGATCTACATCGACGGTCGCGGGGGCTATGAATTTAACAACGGCCTGCTTCTGGTGCCGGTCAAAGCCCAGCAGCGCCACTTCCAGACCGTCAATGAAGTGAATCAGGAGATTAAGCGCATGAAAGACCGCACATCCTAAACGCCGAGTGGTTATTCGCCGAGAAATTGTTGAGAAAGCCCCACCGGGCTTTCTCTGTTATTCAGAGTCATCCACCAGATCCAGATAGTTGTCCGCATCCAGCAGATCGGCAAATTCGCTGTCATCTTCGACCTTGATCTGAAACAGCCAGCCGTCCCCATACGGATCGCTGTTGACCAGCTCCGGCGAACTCTCCAGCTCTTCATTGACCGCTACAACATAGCCGGTCAGCGGCGCATAGATATCGGAAGCCGCCTTGACCGATTCCGCCACCGCGCAGTCTTCTCCGGCCTCCGTCTCAGAATCCACTTCAGGCAGCTCGACAAACACCATATCACCGAGCATCGACTGGGCATGATCGGTAATGCCTACGGTATAGATCCCATCACCTTCCGGACGGACCCACTCATGGGTATTGGTAAACTTCAATTCAGAGGGAATATAGCTCATCGTGAAACTTCCTTATGAAAGCCTGCCTCTCGCCCTTGACTCCAACCATGCGATGAAAGCAGATACGGTTAACACAGCGTCAACTTCTCAACGGTTCAGACAGCCGCCAGACGTTCGTTATTTACTGTAGGAGATAAACCAAGAGGTACGCAAAAAATTCATAGCATTCGCTCAGTAACCAGTGAATTGCCTTCAGTCAAAGTGGTTTAGCGCAGCGCTAGAAACAGAAAAACCGCCAACGGGCGGTTTTTCGTTCACAAGGTTACGGCATCTCCCAAACGCTTAACGCGTGTATTGGGCCAGCTCCGGCAATTCCCCGCTCAGGCCCAGGGCACGACGCATAAACTCATCTTTGACGCCCGGTGCCTTATCGGCCAGCAGCATGCCCAGATCCCGGAGCAGCTTTTTCGCCGGATGGCTGCCGGCAAACAGATCGCGGAACGCCTGCATTGCCGTGATCATCTTGGCCGCCTCGGCCTTACGCCAGCGCTCATAGTGGCGCAGGTGGGCTTGCTGACCGATATCGAGATCCTGCTGCCACAAAGCCTTGATCTCCTGGGCCAGGCTGGCGGCATCGAGCAGACCAAGGTTCACACCCTGCCCGGCCAGCGGATGGATGGTGTGGGCAGCATCGCCAACCAAAGCCACGCGATCGCGGACAAAGTCACGGGCATAGCGCATCTTGAGCGGAAATGCCTGGCGCGCACCTTCTACCCGGCACAGCCCCAGGCGATGGTCAAAGGCACTGGTGAGTTCCTTGTTAAACGCCTCGTCAGACAACGCGACCAGGCGTTCGGCTTCTTCCGGCGCTACCGACCAGACAATTGAGCATAAATCGCTGTCCGGCATCGGCAGGAACGCCAGCGGCCCTTCCGGCCGGAAGATCTGACGGGCTGTCATCCCGTGCGGCTCCGCGCAACGAATATTGGCCACCACGGCGCTATGGCCGTAATCCCAGTGGGTCAGCGGAATATCCAGTTGCTGGCGCAACCAGGAGTTGGCACCGTCGGCGCCGACCACCAATTTGGCCGTCAGGCTCTTGCCGGATGCCAGGTTCAACCAGGCTTCACGCTCACCAAAGGCAATGGTTTGGCATCGCTCCGGCGCCAGCAGGGTCACATTGGGCAACTGGGCGACCCGATCCAGCAACGCCAGTTGGATCACCCGGTTTTCGACAATATGTCCGAGGTTCGGCTGTGACAGTCGCTCGGCCTCAAAGGCGATCCCCGCAAAGCTGTCCTGCTCCCAGACCTGCATTTTGTCATACGGACTCAGACGACGGGCTTCAATACCTTCCCAGGCTCCGATACGGCGCAAAATTCGCTCACTGGCCCGGCTCAATGCCGAGACGCGGATATCCGGTAAGGGGCCCAGTTCCGTCTCCGGCAGCCGGCCTTCAATCACCGCAACCCGCAATTCGGTCTCCGCCAGGGCAGCAGCCAGCGTCAGGCCCACCATACCGCCGCCAATAACGGCAACATCTACACTCTGCATCATGATTATCTTTCTACCTGTCCCATTGCCCGCCGAACCAGCGGTGTTTTGATTGTATCGAGCAAACTCATCGCCATCAGGCCGGTATTGCGTCCCACCACCAACGGAAAGCTGGTATTGGCAAACACGCTGACCAGACCGGAGGTCAGCGTGACGGTTGCCTCCCGATCCGGCTGTCGGCGCTGACGATAGCGACTCAGCACCGCCACACTGCCCGGGTCCTCGCCCCGTTCCAGCCCGCGAACCACCTCTTCAGCCAGCGTCATCACATCCCGCAAACCCAGGTTAAACCCCTGGCCGGCAATCGGGTGTAAGGTCTGGGCGGCGTTGCCGACCACAGCCACCCGGTGGGACGTCAGCCGCTGCGCCTGACGCAACAGCAGCGGGTAGGCACAGCGGGCCCCGGTTTTCACCAAACGGCCCAATCGCCAACCGAAGGCCTGTTGGAGCTGGTGGAGAAACTGCGCATCACTCCAGTCCAGAACTTGATGCTGATCTTCAGGGCGGATACACCATACCAGCGAACTGCGCCCTTCCGACATCGGCAGCAATGCCACCGGACCACTCGGGGTGAAGCGTTCGAAGGCACGGCCCTGATGCGGCTGCGCCGTGGTGATATTGGCAATAATCGCCACCTGGTCGAAATCCTGCTCCTGGCGACCGATCTTGAGCATCTCGCAGCAGGCAGACAACGCACCGTCAGCCGCCACCAACAGCTTGCCCCGGATCGATTCACCCTGATCCAGTTGGAGCGTGACCCCATCCTGCTGACGATCTATCCCGGTGATCGTGGCCGGACACAGCAGATCAACCTGTGCCAACGCGGCCAGGCGCTGATGAAACAGGGCGCCGGCATCGGCCAGCTCGATCACATACCCCAGGGCATCCACCGCCTGCTCATCGGCATCAATATGCACCATCCCGGCATGGCCTTGATCCGACACATGGATCTCTGAAATCGGGGTCGCCAGTTCAGCCAAGGGCTCCCAAACGCCGATTTGTGCGAGGATCTCCGCCGAGCCCAGCGACAGCGCAATACTGCGGGCATCATAGCCCGGATGCTGATCTAAACGCGGCGCAACCGCCTCCACCACGGCAATACGTAATTGCCCGTGTCCCAGCTTATCCAGCGCCATCGCCAGGGTTGCCCCCGCCATGGCCCCGCCGGCAATGATCACATCATACTGCTTCACATCCAGTCCCTATGTGTTAATGATTAATGCAGGGTCGGCTTCTGATCCGGGCTGATCCCCGGAATATACGGTTGTTCCTCATCCGTGGCTTCCTGTGCGCCCGGACGCTGGCTCAGCTCGACCAGACAGGTCAGAATACATTCCGGCACATAGGCCAGTACGTTTTCAAACAGCGCCACCTGCTCGGCCTGATCATCGTCTTCATCGATCCCCAGTTGCGCGATTTCTTCCAGCACGGAGACCGCTTCCGTCACCTCCGGCGACAGCTGGCGTTTCTCGATCCCCATCAGGCCCAGACCGGAAATAAAGTTAGTTGCCCACTCGCTCAGGCTTTCTGCGCGCAGCATCAAATCGGTTCCGGCTTCCGGCAACAACAGCGACACATGAAACGCAGCATCAGCCAGCTCGGTGGCGGTCGAGGTCGTCAGCAAGGTCACCAAGCCACCCAGCTCCGCAGCAGCCGCTTCATAGACGCTGCTGACGGCTGCTTTGGCACCGTCCGTCAGCGGTGCGCCCTCGTTGGCATAGTCGCAAATCGGAGCAACCCAGCTGTTATCTTCAACCGACATCCCGCCGCAAATCATCCCGCTCAGCAAACCATGGAGCTCTGACGGCGTGACCGCCAGACCGTGATCCTTCAATGCCGTTTCCACCGCCGTATACGCGGGTAATGTCACTTTGCTCATGGGCGTTTACCTTAATTTCATTGGTGCTCAATCTAATTGTGGTATGCTACCACTAAGGCGCAAAACAGGCTAATGACCTGGCAGCAATTCGCAGGCTTCATCCCCTTTTCGAGCGTGTTGCCATCGGTGAATGTCGCAGCGACCAGCAGGTGCCAAAAATCAACTGGCTAGTCCCTGACCACTTGCGGCAAAGCGTGACGCGCAGGCTTGCATGTTGAAAATGCTTTTTCTATATTTAGCCCCCTATCGCGGATCGTCGGCGCTGGCTAAAGCAGCCAACTGGCACGGAGCAAAATAATAAGTTTATGAGTACTCAGGCTGTTGAAATTCAGATTTTAGGGCGTAGCCTAAAGGTAAATTGCCCGCTCGGCCAGGAAGATGCGCTCCGGGCCGCTGCCCAAGATTTTGATCAGCGTCTGAAGGACTTGTCCGAACGGACCAACATCAATAACGCCGAGCAGCTATTGATGTTTACCGGCCTGAACATCTGTAACGAGCTGCATAGCGAGCGTCAGGAACAACACCAGAGTGACGCAAATTTATCCAATAGAATCAATCAGCTATCAGAAACATTGGATAAGGCATTGCAAATTCAACCAAAGCGTTGATAATGAATTGACCCTGGGGTGTACGTCAGTGGATTAACGTCCCCGAGCCGATAAGCAAAAACCCGGGATCTGCTTTTATTAGCTATTGAGCATGCTCAGCTCGACTGAGAAGCCTACGGTTAATGTTGCCGATCCACCTTGAACGTCTGGTTCAAGGGCCACAATTCACAACGGCACCTTGGGGCATCCCTATCACTTCCGAGAAACGGCAACGGATGCGCACTTCTCGACACCGTGTTTCAACACTGTTTTGTTTTCCCTGCTGAATCTCTCATCGTCACTGGATGACTTATGAAACAGCCTGTTCTGCCTTCTTCACCGCGCCAGCATATCCGTCAGCACATCCGTCTGCGCCGTCGTGCCCTGACCCCGGCTCAGCAACAACAAGCCAGCCAGGATCTCCTGACGCAGTTTCAGCAGGCAGAAAGCGCCTTGCGAGCCCGGCATATTGCCCTGTACTTGGCAAACGACGGGGAAATTGACACCCGCCCGCTGATTGCATGGCTATGGCAACAGGAAAAATCCGTTTATCTGCCGGTACTCCATCCGTTCAGCAAGGGGCACCTGCTGTTTCTCCACTACACGCCGGACACCCGGATGACCACCAACAAATACCAGATTGAAGAGCCGCGTTTAGATATCCGCCGGGTCAAACCCGTTCATGAGCTGGATTTGATCTGCACCCCGCTGGTGGCATTTGACAATACCGGCCAGCGCCTGGGTATGGGCGGCGGATATTATGATCGCACCCTCAACCGCTGGCACCATGAACAGCAGGGACCGCAGCCCCTGGGCCTGGCCCACGACTGCCAACAGGTGGATGTGCTGCCGTTCGAGGCCTGGGATGTGCCCCTGCCGGAAATTCTGACCCCGAGCTGCCATTTCAGCTGGAAGTAACAACGCAGCAGCGCCGAGAATTCGCCTGACGCCTGCCCTCCCGTCCGTTATAATCAGCGCTCCGCGCAACGTTTGTCATCATTAGGAGAAAGGCATGACACAAGATGAAATGAAGAAAGCTGCCGGTTGGGCTGCACTGGATTACGTCAAGAAAGGCAGCATTGTCGGGGTCGGCACAGGCTCAACCGTGAATCACTTCATCGATGCACTGGCAACCCGTAAGGAAGAAATCAAAGGTGCGGTCTCAAGCTCAGTCGCGTCCACCCAGCGTCTGGAAGAGCTCGGGATTCCGGTCTTTGATGCCAACGAAGTCTCCAGTCTGGATATCTACGTCGACGGCGCTGATGAGATCAACGGCGCATTCGATATGATCAAGGGTGGCGGCGCAGCGCTGACGCGCGAGAAAATTGTCGCAGCCATTGCCAAAACGTTTGTCTGTATTGTCGATGACACCAAGCAAGTCGACGTGCTGGGTCAGTTCCCGCTGCCGGTTGAAGTGATCCCGATGGCACGCTCCTACATCGGCCGCGAGCTGGTGAAACTGGGCGGCGACCCGGTTTATCGTGAAGGCTGCCTGACCGACAACGGCAACATCATTCTGGATGTACACAACATGCAGATCACGGATCCGAAAGTACTGGAAGATCAAATCAATGCTCTGCCGGGCGTAGTCACCGTCGGCCTGTTTGCCCACCGCGGCGCGGACGTCCTGCTGGTTGGTTCTCCGGAAGGCGTGAAAAAGTTTGAAAAATAATCCGTGCTTCAGCCTGCGCGGCTGAATCCTGTTATTTGATTACAAAACGGCATAAATTATGCCGTTTTTTCTTATCTTTATTGTAATATTCTTACCCATGCTGATTATTTTTTGATACTTTAATACCAGCATGTCGCAAACGTTTGAGTCTGGGCCCAGGGCCGCCAGTATGCCGGAAGTCTCCACATGCTAGCCGTTTCTGTCCGCACGCTGGTTTCCCGCCTGAGCGCGCCGACTCATGTTTTTAAGGATGAGAACCCAATGGCTAAAGTTTCACTGGATAAAGATAAAATTAAGATTCTCTTGCTCGAGGGGGTTCACCCGTCAGCAATTGAAGTTCTGCAGCAAGCCGGCTACACCAATATCGAGTACCACAAAGGCTCCCTGGCCGGGGATGAGCTGCTGGAAGCCATTCAGGATGCACATTTCGTCGGGATCCGCTCCCGCACCCAACTGACCGAAGAAGTTTTCAGTGCCGCACAAAAACTGATCGCCGTCGGCTGTTTCTGTATCGGAACCAACCAGGTCGACCTCGACGCTGCCATGCGGCGCGGGATCCCGGTCTTCAATGCCCCGTTCTCCAATACCCGAAGTGTCGCTGAGCTGGTGCTCGGTGAAACCCTGCTGCTGCTGCGCGGGATTCCGGAAAAGAATGCCATGGCGCACCGCGGTGAATGGCAGAAGTCCGCCGACCACTCGTTTGAGGCCCGCGGCAAAAAACTGGGGATCATCGGTTACGGCCATATCGGGACCCAACTGGGGATCCTGGCTGAAAACCTCGGGATGGATGTTTATTTCTACGACATCGAGAACAAGCTGTCGCTCGGCAATGCGACCCAGGTGCCTTCCCTGAGCGAGCTGCTCAACAAGTGTGACGTGATCAGTCTGCATGTACCGGAAACCCCGGACACCCAGGATATGATGGGCGCCGAAGAGTTCGCTCGCATGAAACCGGGGGCGATCTTTATCAACGCGGCACGCGGAACGGTCGTCGATATTGACGCTTTGTGCAGCGCCCTGGAAAGCAAGCACCTGGCCGGTGCAGCCATCGATGTATTCCCGGTTGAGCCGAAAACCAACAACGACCCGTTTGAGTCTCCGCTGACCAAATTCGACAACGTATTGCTGACCCCGCACATCGGCGGCTCCACCCAGGAAGCCCAGCAGAATATCGGGATCGAAGTCGCCGGTAAGATGGCCAAGTATTCTGACAACGGCTCGACCCTGTCGGCCGTCGGTTTCCCGGAAGTCTCGCTGCCGGAGCACCGCAACTGCTCACGCCTACTGCATATTCACGAAAACCGCCCGGGGATCCTGAACCAGATCACCACGATTTTCGCCGCAGATGGGATCAACATTGCCGCCCAATATCTGCAAACCGGTCCGGAAATCGGCTACGTGGTGATTGATGTTGAAACCGAGCGCGCCGAAGAAGCCCTGACCAAGCTCAAAGCGATCGACGGCACTATCCGCGCCCGTATTCTGCACTAATCAACCGCTCATCCTTATCTAACAAAACGACGAGAGGTCTCCCTCTCGCCGTTTTTTATTCAAACCGCTGGTCGCTTACTCTTCCAGCTTGAAGACCACCTCGACCCGATCCCGAATCGTCATTTCCGTATCCTGGTAGGTCGCGGCGATTTCCGGTGCCCCGGCATCCATTGCCATCTTCATCATCATCACCGGGCGCGGCTGTGCAACCTGATAGGTGATCTGCCAGACGCCATCCAACCGGGTGCCGAAACCTTTGGCCAGTGATTCGGCTTTCGCCTGTGCGTCCTTGATGGCGGCCTGACGCGCCTGCTCCAGATACTCCGCCTCGTTGCTGAGTTTCAGCTGGATATTGTTGATCCGGTTGATCCCGTCGCCCAATGCGTTATCAAGATAATCATTGAGCTTGCTCAGGTCATGCACCGTCACCGTAATATGGCGGCTGGCACGGTATCCGATCAGCTCGGGCTTTTCGTCTTTCGGATAATGGTATTGCGGGTGAAGGCTGATGTTCGCACTGAGAATATCGCTGCGCTCAACCCCGCTGGCGACCAGTCGCTCAACAAACGCCGTGACCGCTTTGTCCACCGCTTGCTTGGCTTCTTTCGCGCTGGCCCGGGTTTCTTCCACCGCCACAGAGAACTCGGCCATATCCGGCTGCGCTGTGACTTCACCCTGGCCGACGGTTTCGAGGTGCGGCACCGTGAGATTGGCAGCAAATGCCGGTGTCACGCCCAGTGCAGCAATCCCCAGGGCAACCGCCAGTAGATGTTTCTTCATAAGCTCTCCAGTTCATAACATTGATTGAGTCTGAAAGGTTGGACAACGAAGAACCGCAAACTATCCGTCGCCGCACATAAAATTTTGTACAACGTTTTTAATCTAACAACCGCAGCCGACCGTACTTCCTGCCCTACTGCGGCAGAATGTGCCGGGCATACTGGGTCAACTGCTGGGTGAGTTCAGACAGCACCCCGCTTTCCAGCGCCCAGTGATGCCAGTACATCCGGCGGCTGAGCATGATCTCCGGGGTGACATTGACCAGCAGTCCCTGTGCCAGTTCGTGCTGGATCTGAACCCGGGGGATCAGGCAGAACGCAATGCCTTCCAGGGCCAGTCGCACAAAAGCTTCCGACGATCGAACCGTATGCTTCATGACACTGCCCGGCGGCAAATTGAAGTGCTGATGCACAAACTGCTCATGCATGTCGTCATGGGGATCAAATGTCACCCCGGGTGCCGACAGCAAGGACGCACGTGTCACCCCGGCTGAAAAATACTGACTGACAAATGCCGGACTGGCTACACAAAGATAGTCGACCCGCCCCAGATATTCCGCCACACATCCCGGCAGCGGGCGGCTTTCCATACTGAGTGCCCCCACCACTTCGCCGCTGCGCAGCTTATCCAGCGTCCGGGCTTCATCTTCCACCAGCAGATTGAGTTCTATCCGGCGGGATTTCAACAACGGGCTGAGCGCTGGTAACAGCCAGGTGGCCAGGCTGTCGGCATTGGTGGCAATCGCCACCGACATCGGTTGATCATCGGCATCGGTTGCCAAGGCCGGCAGCAGTTCCTGCTCCAGCAAGCGCACCCGCCGATACAGCCCCAGCAGTTTCTGCCCGGCCGGTGTCGGACGGGGCGGCTGCTCACGCACCAGCATCGGCTGGGCCATCAGCTTTTCCAATTGCTTGATCCGCTGCGACACCGCCGATTGAGTAATACACAAAGACTCTGCGGCCCGCTCAAACCCACGTTGGGAAATCACCGCATCCAGCGCTTCAATCCACCGGTAATCCAGTCCTCTCATTGCCCCTCCCTGCCAATATAAGAGTATCTAATGATGGATAAATCTTATTAGTTGTACTTAATCCTACCGTGAAGCGTAAGCTTGCGCCAATTCATACCACCGTAAATTCAATCAATTAAAGGAACCACCGCGATTATGAGTATTTGGGCGCTGTTACAAGGCTTTGGTTTAGGGGCCAGCATGATCATCCCGATCGGAGCACAGAACGCATTCGTGTTAAATCAGGGAATTAAGCGCAATCATCACTTAACTACGGCGACGACTTGCAGCCTGCTGGATGCCCTGTTCATCAGTTTGGGGATCTTTGGCGGTGGTGCCCTGCTCTCCAGCAATGAAACCCTGCTGACCGGCGTGACCATCGGCGGTATTTTGTTCCTGCTGTTTTACGGCGCGCTGTCCCTGAGCAGTGCACTGCGTCCGGCGAGTGCCGAAGAGCAATCGGCCCAGAAGCTGGCCCGCGGCCGCCGCGCGGTGATCCTCGGAGCACTGGCAGTGACGGTTCTGAACCCGCATATGTATCTCGATACGGTGGTCATTTTGGGTTCTATCGGCGGGCAGTTCGAAGGCCATGACCGGATCGCCTTTGCGATTGGGACCATCCTGGCTTCCTTCGTCTGGTTCTATACCATTTCAATCGGGGCTGCCAAGCTGGGGCCGACCCTGTCGAAACCTGCCGTTAAACGCGGTATCGACCTGGCCGTTGCGGCGATGATGTTCCTGATTGCCAGCCACTTGACACAGCAGCTCTGGAGCGACGCGGTCATCGGCTAGACCAGCCGCCATTGACCGGAACAATCTGAGCCTGGTTCATTCCGTAAGCAGGCGGGGCACTACCTAGGCTTCCCGAAGACAACTGCAGGCGACAGGTATAAAAAATGGAGCCGCTTCGGCTCCATTTGTCATGCTCGCATGATCGTCATTCAGACCTGCGGGATTAATCTTCAACCTTGTTCAGGTGAACATCCATTTGCGGGAATGGAATTTCAATCCCTTCTTTATCCAGCTCTTCTTTGATCGCTTGCAACAGATCAAAATACACCGCCCAGTAATCGGTCGTGTTCACCCAAGGGCGCACCACGAAGTTGACGGAGGAATCGGCCAGTGCCACCACGCCAATCGTCGGCTTCGGATCTTGCAGGACGCGCGGATCTGCCGCGACTACCCGGGTCAGCACCGCTTTGGTTTTCTTCAGATCTGCCTTGTAAGACACGCCAATCACATAATCAATCCGGCGCGTCTGATGACGCGAATAGTTGGTGATCGGGCCGCCAATCACCGCAGAGTTCGGCACCACCACCATCTTGTTGTCCGGTGTTTTCAGTACCGTCGAGAATACCTGAATCGATTCTACCGAACCGGCAACACCGCCCACTTCGACATAATCGCCCGACTTAAACGGACGGAAAGCAACAATCAGCACACCGGCGGCGAAGTTTGACAGCGACCCCTGCAAGGCCAGGCCAATGGCCAAGCCGGCGGCACCGATCACGGCAACGACAGAGGCCGTTTGCACGCCAATACGGCCTAATGCAGCAATCAGCACAATCACAAACAGCAGGTAACGCACCAGGGAGTGCAGGAACTCAACCACTGCATCATCCATTTGCTTCTTACGCAGCATTTTCGCGACGCCATTGGCGATCATTTTGGTGATAATATTACCAATAAACAGGATCAGCAGGGCTGACAGAATGTTCACCCCATATTGAATCAGCAGTTCCTGGTTATCCGCAATCCAGGTCCCGGCATTCAGGACGCCACTGGCTAGCTCGTTATCCTTAATCGTCTCGACGACCGTTTCTGCAACACTCTCACTCATACCTATCTTACTCTGCTAGTGGTTTTCGACTTTCCCGCGGTGATTCTGTTTGCGGGAGCGGCATTTTGTTTGTTTATCAAGCTCAATTGAATGACTTATGCTGCAACCACTATAACAGTGATTTCATGTCATAGGCGAATCATTCGCAAGTCTCGTCGGGCCGGATAATACCGTTGCTGATTGAAAACACCAACAAAAACCTGACGCAGATCACACTCCATTTCCTCCGGCCGAAAAAAAACCCGCACAAGGCGGGTTTTTTCACAAGGACAACCGAGGCTGTCTTACAGTACGTCAATCGCGTTCAGGTCAGAGAACGCTTGCTCAAGACGTTTCACCATAGACGCCTGGCCCGCACGCAGCCATACGCGTGGGTCGTAGTATTTCTTGTTCGGCGCATCTTCACCGGTTGGGTTACCGATTTGGCCTTGCAGGTAGTCGTGGTTTTCAGCTTCGTACTGACGAATACCGTCCCAAGTCGCCCACTGCGTATCGGTATCGATGTTCATTTTGATCACACCGTAAGAGATTGACTCGCGGATCTCTTCCAGAGATGAACCAGAACCACCGTGGAAGACGAAGTTCAGCGCGTTCGATGCAATACCGAATTTCTCAGCACAGTATGCTTGAGAATCACGCAGGATCGTCGGAGTCAGAACAACGTTACCCGGCTTGTAAACACCGTGTACGTTACCGAAAGATGCCGCAATGGTGAAACGGTGGCTGATGGCATTCAGTTTTTCGTAAGCGTAAGCAACATCTTCCGGAGACGTGTACAGCTCAGACTGATCCATATCGGAGTTATCAACACCGTCTTCTTCACCGCCGGTACAACCCAGTTCGATTTCCAGCGTCATGTTCATCTTCGCCATGCGCGTCAGGTACTGAGCACAGATCTCGATGTTTTCTTCCAGCGACTCTTCAGACAGATCGATCATGTGAGAAGAGAACAGTGGCTTACCGGTTTGTGCAAAGAACTCTTCACCCGCATCCAGCAGGCCGTCGATCCAAGGCAGTAGTTTTTTCGCAGCGTGGTCCGTGTGCAGAATAACAGGCACACCGTAAGACTCAGCAATCGCGTGCACGTATTTCGCACCCGCAACCGCACCTTTGATTTGTGCTTCCTGACCTTCTAGTTTCAGTCCTTTACCGACGAAGAAACCAGCACCGCCGTTTGAGAACTGAATCACAACTGGCGCTTTCACTTTGGCAGCCGCTTCCAGGACAGCATTGATCGAGTCAGTGTTCACTACGTTCACCGCAGGAAGTGCAAATTGATTTTCTTTTGCAACTTCAAATACTTTCTGTACGTCGTCGCCAGAAATTACACCAGGTTTTACGAAATCGAAGATCTTAGACATAACAATAGTCCTATTTGCCTTGTTGTCTGTATGAAAGATAAATCTTTGCAATCGTTTGCTTCAGGCCGACATTCTACAAAATCGGGGCCTTGCTAACAAACAATTAAAGTGCGGGAGCGATTGGCTCCCGCCCATGTGTCATTAAGCTTTAGCACGCTCTTCCAGCATCGCAACCGCTGGCAGGGTTTTGCCTTCCACGAACTCCAGGAATGCGCCGCCGCCAGTTGAGATGTAAGAAACATCAGCCTTAATACCAAACTTGTCAATCGCGGCCAGGGTGTCACCACCCCCTGCAACAGAGAAGCCTTCAGAAGCCGCAATGGCTTCAGAAATACCTTTGGTGCCGGCTTCAAAGTTCTTGAACTCGAATACGCCAACCGGGCCGTTCCACAGGATGGTTTTCGCGTTCTTCAGGATTTCAGCAAGTGCTGCTGTGGATTCTGGACCCAGGTCGAAGATCATGTCATCGTCCTGCACTTCAGAAACATGTTTGATTTCGGCTTCTGCGTTCTCGTCAAACGCTTTGGCACACGCAACATCCGTCGCGACCGGAATCGCACACTCTTCCATCAGTTTCTTGGCTGTGCCGACCAGATCCGCTTCGTACAGGGATTTACCCACGTTGTGGCCCGCTGCGGCAATGAAGGTGTTGGCGATACCGCCACCCACAACCAGCTGATCCGCCACTTTCGACAGCGACTCCAGCACCGTCAGTTTGGTTGACACTTTAGAGCCACCGACAATCGCCACCATTGGGCGCGCTGGTTTATCCATCGCTTTGCCCAGGGCATCCAGCTCGTTGGCCAGCAAAGGACCGGCACACGCGATTGGTGCGAACATGCCAACGCCGTGCGTCGAAGCCTGTGCACGGTGCGCCGTACCAAAGGCATCCATCACGAACACATCACACAAGGCTGCATATTTCTTCGACAGTGCTTCTTCGTTCTTCTTCTCGCCTTTGTTAAAGCGAACGTTTTCCAGAACCACCAGCTCACCGGCGTTCAGCTCAATCCCGTCCAGGTAGTCTTTGGCCAGCTTCACGTCGCAATCCAGGGCGTCGTTCAGGTAGTTCACAACCGGTTGTAGAGAGAACTCTTCTGCGTACTCACCTTCAGTCGGGCGACCCAGGTGAGACGTCACCATGACTTTCGCACCCGCTTCCAGGCAGTGCTTGATTGTAGGCAGTGATGCCAGGATACGTGCATCAGAAGTTACTTTGCCGTCTTTCACTGGCACGTTTAGGTCTGCACGAATGAAAACGCGTTTACCTGCAAGGTCCAGATCAGTCATCTTGATTACAGACATGGTTTGTCCTCTCAACATTGATTAATTTAAAGTCAAAGTTTTTGTCGGCCCGGCGTCACTGCCCGGCCCGCTAATTCTTACTACTCAGTTGTTTCAGGCAGCGTATCGGCCGCCTGCATTGCTAACGCGGTGTCCAGCATCCGGTTGGCAAATCCCCATTCGTTATCACACCAGACCAAGAGCTTGAGCAAATGCTGGTTACTCACCCTGGTTTGCGTTCCGTCCACAATGGCACTGTGGGGATCGTGATTGAAATCGATGGAAACCAGCGGGGCTTCGGTATAGTCCACAATACCGTCTAATGTACAACGAGACGCCTCTGCCAGTGATTGATTTACGTCATTAACTTTCACATTTGTTTTCACTGTGACACTTAAATCCATCGCCGTAACGTTAATTGTGGGCACGCGCACAGAGATAGCTTCAAATTTGTCAGAAAATTTCGGAAAGATTCGACCAATCCCTAAGTGAAGTTTGGTATCAACCGGGATAATGGATTGGCTGGCAGCGCGGGTACGACGCAAATCGCCGTGGTAAGCATCAATGACCTGCTGGTCATTCATCGCAGAATGGATCGTGGTGATGGTCCCGGATTCAATCCCAAAGGCATCATCGAGCACTTTGATGACGGGAACAATACAGTTGGTGGTACAGGAGCCGTTGGAAACAATTTTGTGTGACGGGCGAAGGGATTCGTGGTTCACGCCATAGATGATGGTGTGATCGATATCATTGCCGGCCGGGTGGGAAAACAGGACTTTTTTAGCCCCGGCTTTCAAGTGCGCTTCGCCATCATCGCGCGAGCCGAACACCCCGGTACAATCGAGCACAATATCGACTTCGAGATCCTGCCACGGCAACAGGTGGATATCAGACTGGTGCAGGATCCGGATACTGTCCTGCTCGCCATTTTCGTGGGTAATAAACAGGTGCTCCTGATCATGGGAGACAGGCTTACGAAAGCGGCCGTGGCTGGTGTCATACTGTAACAGGTGGGCCATCGCTTCCGGCTCGGCCAACTCGTTCACTGCCACGACTTTGATCTGATGATGTTTACCGCTCTCATACAGGGCGCGAAGCACACTGCGTCCGATACGGCCAAATCCATTGATTGCGACTCTTAGTGTCATATCCGTGCTACAAAATTGATAAGCTGGGTTAGTGTATACCAAGCCAGAATGAGAATCACGATAAATGTGAACGCGGTCACCCGGCAAATTAAACCCAGATAAAACAAACAATTAAACATCACACTTCAGCATCGCCGCGAACTTTTCACCCCGACAGCACTGTGAGTGGGATCCCATTTTGTATAAAAAAGACCTCCGTTCGGAGGCCTTTATTTTACTTACCGAAATAAATCAAACGGTGGCTTATGCCAGCAGTTCTTTGGCAGTGCTCACCACGTTTTCAGTGGTGAAACCGAACATCTCGAACAGCTGATCGGCCGGTGCAGATTCACCGAAAGTGGTCATGCCGATGATGCGACCGTCAAAGCCGACGTACTTGTACCAGAAGTCGGCGATGCCGGCTTCAATCGCAATCCGCGCTGTGACGTCAGATGGCAGCACAGACTCACGGTAAGCCGCATCTTGCTTATCGAAGGCATCGGTCGATGGCATGGAAACCACGCGAACCTGCTTGCCTTCAGCCGTCAGGGCTTCGGCTGCGCTCATTGCCAGCTCAACTTCAGAGCCGGTGGCGATCAGGATCAACTCAGGTTTGCCGTCGCTGTCTTTCAGGATGTAACCACCCTTGGCGATGTCAGCCACCTGCGATTCGCTGCGCGCTTGCTGAGCCAGGTTCTGGCGCGAGAAGATCAGCGCGGTCGGCGCGTCTTTGCGTTCAATCGCCAGTTTCCACGCCACAGCAGATTCAACCTGATCACAAGGACGCCAGGTGCTCATGTTCGGAGTCAGGCGCAGTGACGCGATTTGCTCAACCGGCTGGTGGGTCGGGCCGTCTTCGCCCAGACCGATCGAGTCGTGGGTGTAAACCTGGATGTTCTGCACTTTCATCAGCGCGGCCATGCGCATGGCGTTACGGGCGTATTCCATGAACATCAGGAAGGTTGCGCCGTATGGCACGAAACCACCGTGCAGGGCGATACCGTTGATGATCGCGGTCATGCCGAACTCACGCACACCGTAGTGGATGTAGTTACCAGACGCGTCATCCGCAGTCAGGGATTTCGAGCCAGACCACATGGTCAGGTTCGATGGCGCCAGATCCGCCGAGCCGCCCATGAATTCAGGCAGCAGTTTACCGAACGCTTCCAGCGCGTTTTGGGACGCTTTACGCGAGGCGATGTTGGCCGGGTTGGCTTGCAGATCAGCGATGATCGCGTTGGTAGCGTCTTCCCAGTTCGCCGGCAGTTCGCCGTTCATGCGACGCTTGAACTCAGCCGCCAGCTCAGGGTATGCCGCCGCATAGGCTGCAAACTTCTCGTCCCAAGCTGCTTCTTTGGCAGCACCGGCATCTTTGGCATCCCATGCCGTGGCAATGTCAGCCGGGATTTCAAACGGACCGTGGTTCCAGCCCAGGAATTCACGGGCTGCAGCAATTTCGTCGTGGCCCAGCGGTGCGCCGTGACAGTCGTGCGAGCCCGCTTTGTTTGGTGAGCCGAAGCCGATGATGGTTTTGGTGCAGATCAGGGTTGGTTTGCCGCTTTCTGCTTTCGCCGTTTCAATCGCTGCATTGATCGCTTCTGGATCGTGGCCGTCAACCGCCGGGATCACGTGCCAGCCGTAAGCTTCAAAACGCTTGGCAGTGTCGTCGGTGAACCAGCCTTCAACTTCACCGTCAATCGAGATGCCGTTGTCATCCCAGAACGCGATCAGTTTGCCCAGGCCCAAGGTACCGGCCAGAGAGCAGGCTTCGTGCGAGATCCCTTCCATCAGACAGCCGTCGCCCATGAACACGTAAGTGAAGTGATCGACGATGTCGTGGCCGTCCTGGTTGAACTGCGCAGCCATGGCTTTTTCAGCAATCGCCATGCCCACGGCATTGGTGATGCCCTGGCCCAGCGGACCCGTCGTGGTTTCGATACCCGGCGCGTAGCCGTACTCCGGGTGGCCCGGTGTTTTCGAGTGCAACTGACGGAAGTTCTTCAGCTCTTCGATCGGCAGCGCGTAGCCGGTCAGGTGCAGCAGCGAGTAGATCAGCATTGAGCCGTGGCCGTTAGACAGCACGAAGCGGTCAAGGTCAGCCCAGTTCGGGTTTTGCGGGTTGTGTTTCATGTGGCTGCGCCACAGGACTTCGGCGATATCAGCCATGCCCATTGGGGCACCCGGGTGACCGGAGTTGGCTTGTTGTACACCGTCCATGCTCAGGGCACGGATTGCATTTGCAAGATCTTTACGAGAAGGCATGTCTGCTCCAGAAATTCATCGACAATAATAATTGTGGGTGTCTGTCCAGCAATAGATGCAGGGGTTGCATCTGAAATCGGCGGGTGAGCATTGTCGCAAAGTCTCCCCTGCCTCTGCAAACGATTTCCCGTAAAAATCTCATCCATATCAAATGCCTGCTCTGGTTTTCCCACCCTTTCCGGCCATTAACCCGATGAAACGTAAACGATTGCTTGCACCATTCAACAATCTCCACATGAATTACGGTATTGATTTAAAACAGGGTGAAGGTATTATAGACGTCTAGACGGAGGTAGCTCTATCCATCAACACGGACATTGATATGCATCATTGATGAATGCTTTTGCACCAGAGCCCCTCTTAATCAATCGACAAGCCATATTTAAGTGAGTGTACACATGTCAAAGCACCTGTTTACTTCTGAGTCTGTATCAGAAGGACATCCGGATAAAATTGCCGATCAGATTTCTGATGCCGTATTGGATGCAATCCTGGAGCAAGACCCGAAGGCACGTGTTGCGTGTGAAACCTATGTCAAAACCGGCATGGTGATGGTTGGCGGTGAAATTACCACCTCTGCCTGGGTCGATATCGAAGAGATCACCCGTCAAACGGTTCGTGAAATCGGCTATGTACACTCTGACATGGGCTTTGATGCCAACTCTTGTGCGGTCCTGAGCGCGATTGGTAAGCAGTCTCCGGACATCAACCAGGGTGTTGACCGTGAAGACCCGCGCGAACTGGGCGCCGGCGACCAGGGCATTATGTTCGGTTACGCGACCAACGAAACCGACGTGCTGATGCCAGCACCTGTGACTTACGCGCACCGTCTGGTTGAGCGTCAGGCGAAAATCCGCAAAAACGGCACCCTGCCATGGTTGCGTCCGGATGCGAAAAGCCAGGTTACCTTTGCATACGATCAAGGCAAAATCGTCGGTATCGATGCGGTTGTTCTGTCAACACAACACTGTGACAGCATTGAACTGCCTGTACTGCAAGAAGCGGTGATGGAAGAGATCATCAAGCCGGTTCTGCCTGCAGAATGGCTAACCAAAGAAACCAAATACTTCATCAACCCGACCGGTCGTTTCGTCATCGGTGGCCCAATGGGTGACTGTGGCCTGACCGGCCGTAAGATTATCGTGGACACCTACGGCGGTGCCGCACGTCACGGTGGTGGTGCTTTCTCCGGTAAAGATCCATCAAAAGTTGACCGCAGTGCAGCTTACGCGGCACGTTACGTGGCGAAAAACATCGTCGCTGCTGGCCTGGCCGAACGCTGTGAAATTCAGCTGTCTTACGCCATCGGTGTCGCGGATCCAACATCCATCATGGTGGAAACTTTCGGTACTGAGAAAGTAGCGCACGATGTGATCGTTGAAGCAGTACGTCAGCACTTCGACCTGCGTCCATACGGCCTGATTGAAATGCTGGATCTGCTGCAGCCAATCTACCAGAAGACTGCGGCTTACGGCCACTTCGGTCGCGAAGAGTTCCCTTGGGAAAAGACCGACAAAGCCGATCTGCTGCGTGACTTCGCCAACCTGAAGTAAACGCTCGTAACAGACAGAAAAAGGAAGCTTCGGCTTCCTTTTTTATTGCCGCGCCTTTTATACTACGCCTTTCACGCGCACTCAGTTTTCGCCATGACATCGCTCCAATCCCAGTTTCAGTCCCAAATTAACGCCCGCGTCGCCCAGTGTATTGCCCGGGCAAACCAGCAGTTGCATCTCGACCTGCCCTTGCCGGTGGTCAGTTTCCGGCAACGGGGAAAAATTGCCGGCAGTGCCCGGCTGCAAAGTTGGGAAGTTCGCTTCAACCCGGTATTGCTGGCAGAAAACCCGCAAGCCTTTCTCGATGAAGTCGTGCCGCATGAAATCGCCCACCTGGTGACCTTTCATCGCTTCGGCAAAGTCCGACCCCATGGCAAAGAGTGGCAAGCGGTGATGACCGAGGTCTTCGGTATCCCGGCCAGAACCACCCACAGCTTTGATACCCGCTCCGTACAGGGCCAAACGTTCCGCTATCGCTGTCACTGCCAGGAGCACCAGCTTACCGTCCGCCGGCATAATAAAATTCGTCGCCAGCAAGCGATCTACCACTGCCGCACCTGCCGCCAGCCGCTGCAAGCCGTCTAACCTGCGGCCCGCTTCACATCACTCCTGTCGCATCTGCCGGAGATACCGCAGCTGTGTGAAATACTTCTAAAAATTATCATCGGTGATAGTCTTATCAGATAATTACTATTGATAAGGCCGTTTATGAAGTTTTCTATCAAGGTGCTGCTGTTTGCCTTGCTCACCCCTGCGGTTGCGATGGCCGCACCGCCCGCCTCATTCAGCAAAGCAAAAAAAATTGCCGTACAGATTTACCGGGATCATCCCGTCAGTTTTTACTGTGGCTGCGCCATTGACTGGCAAGGCAAGAAAGGGGTTCCCGATCTGGAAAGCTGCGGCTATCAGATCCGCAAACAACCCCAGCGCGCCAGCCGGATTGAATGGGAACACGTGGTGCCGGCCTGGCAGTTCGGCCACCAGCTTCAATGCTGGCAGGACGGCGGCCGGAAGAACTGCCGGAAAGACGCAGCGTTCCGCACCATGGAAGCCGACTTGCATAACCTGACCCCGACGATCGGCGAAGTGAACGGCGACCGTGCCAATTTCAGTTTTATGCCGTGGAATAATCAACTCGGCGCCTATTACGGCCAGTGCGCGATGAAAATTGACTTTCAATCCCGCCGGGCCGATCCACCTGTAGGCGCTCGCGGGCAAATTGCCCGGATTTATCTGTACATGAGCGACACCTATCCGTTCCGCCTCTCCCGCCAGCAACGCCAGCTGATGGAAGCCTGGGATCGCCAACATCCGGTCTCAGACTGGGAATGTGAGCGCGACCGTCGCATCGCCAAGGTGCAGCGCAACCACAATCCGTATGTGCTGCGTGCTTGTCAGGCCCAAGGACACTAACCGCGGTGCCCATCCGGCAGCCTGTCCTTCGGCTGCCGGACAAAATTACCGTCCTTGCCTTGTATTTTCCCCCGGCGGCAACCATGTAGTGTCTATCAGCTCTGTATTGATATAATGCAGCCAATCAAAAACCCAAGCAGGTTATTAAAATAGCCATGAGAATCCCTCGTATTTTTCATCCCGAGCCATTGCCGGCACAAGGCACCGTCCTGCTCAGTGACGATGCAGCCAACCATGTGGGCCGTGTCATGCGCATGCAAACCGGTCAGGAAGTGGTGCTGTTTGACGGCAGCGATGCCGAGTTTCCGGCAGTGATCACCCTCGCCAGCAAGAAAAGCGTTGAAGTCGAAATCCAGGGCCGCAACGCGCACAGCGTGGAATCCCCGCTGGATATCCACCTGGGCCAGGTGGTCTCGCGTGGCGAGAAGATGGAATTTACCATCCAGAAATCGGTCGAGCTGGGGGTGAACACCATTACCCCGCTGATCTCGGAGCGCTGTGGCGTGAAGCTCAATGCCGAGCGTTTTGACAAGAAACTGGCGCAATGGCAGAAAATCGCCATCAGTGCCTGCGAACAGTGCGGCCGCAATACGGTGCCGGAAATCCGCCCCATGATGAAGCTGGAAGACTGGTGTGCAGAAGAATACGATGGCCTGAAGCTGAACCTGCATCCGCGCGCCAGCTACAGCATCAACACCCTGCCAGCGCCAGTCACCAAGGTCCGCCTGCTGATCGGCCCGGAAGGCGGCCTGTCCGGCGAAGAAATTGCGATGACCGAGCAATATCAATTCAGTGAAATCCTGCTCGGGCCGCGTGTGCTGCGCACCGAGACCACAGCGATGACAGCCATTACCGCCCTGCAAGTTCGCTTCGGCGATCTCGGCTAACCCTCGGGAAGACAATTTTAGGAGAAACCTATGATCAAACTGGGTATCGTGATGGACCCAATCGCGTCCATCAATATCAAGAAAGACTCCAGCTTCGCCATGTTGCTGGAAGCGCAGCGCCGGGGCTGGGAAATTCATTATATGGAAATGAACGACCTGTCACTGGAGCAAGGCAAAGCCGTGGCCCGCACCCGCACCGTGAGCCTGAAAGAAGATCCGAACGGCTGGTATGAATTCCACAGCGAGCAGGAAATTGCCCTGTCCGAGCTGGATGCCGTGCTGATGCGTAAGGATCCGCCGTTCGATACCGAATACATCTACGCGACCTATATCCTCGAGCGTGCCGAGCAGGAAGGTGCCCTGATCGTGAACAAACCGCAAAGCCTGCGTGATTGTAACGAAAAACTGTTCACCGCCTGGTTCCCGGAACTGACCCCGAACACCGTGGTCACCCGCAGCGCGGCCAAGATCAAAGCCTTCCAGCAAGAGCACGGGGATGTGATCCTCAAGCCACTGGACGGCATGGGCGGCTCTTCAATTTTCCGCGTGATGCAGGGCGATCCGAACGTCTCGGTGATCATCGAAACCCTGACCAACCACGGCCAGCACTACTGCATGGCGCAGACGTTCGTCCCGGATATCACCAACGGTGATAAGCGGATCCTGGTCGTCGACGGCGAGCCGATGCCATACTGCCTAGCCCGGATCCCGGCCAAAGGCGAGACCCGCGGCAACCTGGCTGCCGGTGGTCGCGGAGAAGCCCGTCCGATCAGCGACACCGATCGCCAGATCGCTGAAGCCGTCGCACCGGTGCTGAAAGAAAAAGGCCTGATCTTCGTCGGCCTGGACGTGATTGGTGACAAGCTCACGGAAATCAATGTGACCAGCCCGACCTGTATCCGCGAGATTGAAGCCGCCTTTGATATTTCGATCACCGGTAAGCTGATGGATGCGATCGAGCGCATGGTCAAGGCCTGACGCACCCGTTCCGCTTCCGGCCTGGCAAGCCCATACCGGAAACATTCACGGCGGTCAGAATGACCGCCGCTGAACTTTTTTCATTCCATACCATTTCCGGCAATTAGTCGGCATACTGTAAGTAACAGGATAGGTTGTAAGGGCACACTTATGAATCTGACGAATCATTTTCTGGTCGCCATGCCCAGCATGCAGGATCCGAACTTCAAAAGAAGTGTCGTCTATATCTGCGAGCACAATGAAGAAGGGGCAATGGGGCTGGTGATCAACCTGCCGATTGATATTTCCGTCGGCAACATGCTGGATCAAATTGAAGTCGAGCGCGATTTACCGCTGAAAAATCCGGCCAGCCTGGAACAACCTGTGTTTAACGGCGGCCCGGTCTCCGGTGATCGGGGCTTTGTGTTGCACCTGCATCAGCAGGATGAGGACTTCAGCTCCAGCATCGATATTACCGAGCAACTCTCCGTCACCACGTCCAAAGATATCCTGGCGTTGCTGGGCACCAGCAAAGCACCGGAAAAATTTCTGGTCGCCCTCGGCTATGCCGGCTGGAATGCCGGACAGCTTGAGCAGGAGCTGGCCGAAAACACCTGGCTGACCACGGAAGCCGATCCGGAGGTGGTCTTTAATACCCCAATCAGTGAGCGCTGGGGCAAAGCTGTCGCACAACTCGGCATCAACGCCGCTCACCTTTCAACACAAACAGGACATGCATGAGTCATTCACGCAGCGTATTAGCATTTGATTACGGCACCACCAGTATTGGGGTCGCCATCGGCCAGGAGCTGACCGGCACCGCGACCCCGCTGGCCGCCCTGAAAGCCAAAGATGGGATCCCGAGCTGGGAAACCATCGAGAAACTGTTAAAGGAATGGCAACCGGATTTGGTGGTGGTTGGCCTGCCGCTGGATCTCCACGGCGGCGAACTCGAAGCCATTACTCCGCGCGCCAAAAAGTTTGCCAACCGCCTGCACGGCCGTTTCGGCTGTCCGGTCGAGCTGCATGACGAACGCCTCAGCACCGCAGAGGCCCGGGCCGATTTATTTGATAGGGGCGGCTACCGCAACCTGAGCAAAGGCAACATCGACTCCCAATCCGCCGTGGTGATCCTCGAAAGCTGGTTTGAACAACAATACGGCTGATCAACCGTCAGCGCCTTCACCAGGGGCGAGCAGGCCGACAACGGCCAACAATCCCAATCGCTCGCCTCTGACATTCACACGCCACCCTGTACAGCTTTTCCCGTCAATTACAGCAAAAAGATCCTACGTTTTAAGAACACTCGCAACTGGATCCGGCGATCCCGGCGGATCCGGGGCCTGATCAGCTTGTACAGCTTTTTGACTTCCGGAACCCAAAAGCTCATCAAGCTGCACCGCTTAATTTTACCATTAGACAAATCCATTTATTATCAGTAACTTATGATTATTGAGCAGTAAAAAAAGCTTTAGGATCATCCCAACCCTAAAGCTTTCGTAAGGTGATAGGAAATTTGAAAAAGACGCGCTATCGCATATCAATGGTCACGCCATCGAGGGCATTTTTGGCCTGCTGGGTCTTGCTGCCGACTTTGATCATCAGGCGTAAATCATTGGCCGAATCGGCATGGTGCAATGCGTCCTGCTCGGTAATTTTGCCCTGACTGAACAGCTCATACAGCGACTGATCAAAGGTCATCATCCCCGAATCGGTCGATTTCGCCATCGCTTCTTTAATCTCGTGCAGCTCGCCGCGACGGATCAAATCGGCGATCCGCGGCGTATTGAGCAACAGCTCAAATGCACCGTGACGCCCGACGCCTTTCGCATCCGGGATCAATTGCTGGGCCAGAATACATTTCAAGTTCAGGGACAGATCAAACAGGAACTGCTCCCGTCGCTCTTTCGGCACTAAGTGCAGGATCCGCTCCAGCGCCTGGTTGGCATTGTTGGCATGCAGGGTCGCCATGCACAGGTGGCCGGTTTCGGCAAAATTCATCGCATATTCCATGGTCTCCGGCGTCCGGATCTCACCGATCAGGATCATATCCGGCGCCTGGCGCAATGAATTTTTCAACGCGACATCGTAGCTTTCGGTATCCAGCCCGACTTCGCGCTGGGTGATGATGCAACGCCTGTGTTTGTGGACGAACTCAATCGGATCTTCCACCGTCAGAATATGACCGCTGCGGTTGTTATTGCGATAGCCGGTCAGCGCCGCCATGGTGGTCGATTTGCCCGAGCCGGTGGCCCCGACCACCAGCACCAGCCCTCGCTTGGCCAGGGCCATCTTTTGCATGTCCATCGGCAGACAGAGCGCATGCAGATCCGGGATCTCCGTTTCAATCCGGCGGATCACCATCCCCGGCATTTCCCGCTGCCAGAAGGCACTGATCCGAAAGCGCAGCTCTCCCCGCACCAGGGCAAAGTTCGCCTCCTTGGTGGCCGCAAACTCCTGCTGCTGCTGACCGTCCATCGCATCGTCAAATAACCCATCCACCGCCCGGCGATCGAGCACGTCGCCGACCGGATGCAAATGACCGTCGACCCGAAGCAGGCCCGGCGAGTCCACCGTAATGTAAAGATCCGAGGCTTTGCAGCGCACCATCTCTTCAAGGATCTGCTGTAATGTCATGCTGTTCCCTTTCCTCTCCGTTCAACCTACAACCGGGCATTGTCGACAACCCGGCGCCCTTCCTCGGCATCGACGATGCCCTGGGCCACCAGCATTTTGACGCTCTGCTCCATGGTCTGCATCCCCAGTGCCGAACCGGTCTGGATCATCGAGTACATCTGCGCCACTTTATCTTCCCGGATCAAGTTGCGGATCGCCGGGGTTGCCATCATCACCTCATGAGCCGCGACCCGGCCCCCGGTTACACACTTGAGCAGGTTCTGCGACACCACCGCCCGCAGCGACTCCGACAACATCGAGCGCACCATCGCCTTATCATTGCCCGGGAACACATCGATGATCCGGTCAATGGTTTTTGCCGCCGAGCTGGTATGCAGCGTCCCCAGCACCAGGTGGCCGGTTTCCGCCGCCGTCAGCGCCAGGCTGATGGTTTCCTGATCGCGCAGCTCACCGACCACAATCACATCCGGATCTTCACGCAGCGCCGAGCGCAATGCCTGGTGGAAGCTATGGGTATCACGATGGACCTCGCGCTGGTTGATCAGGCAGCGTTTGCCGTGATGGACAAATTCCACCGGATCTTCAATGGTCAGAATATGGCGGTTAAAATTTTCGTTGATGTAATCGACCAGTGCCGCGATCGTGGTCGATTTCCCCGAGCCCGTCGCACCGGTTACCAGGACCAGGCCGCGCTGGCATTGGGCAATGCTATAGAAAATGTCAGGGACGTTGAGTGAGCTCAGTGACGGCACCTGGACCGGAATGGTCCGGAACACCGCCGCACAGCCGCGCGACTGGTGAAAGGCGTTGACCCGGAAACGGCCGACCTGTGGCAGCTCGAACGAGAAGTCCACTTCCAGCTTCTCTTCAAACTCCCGGCGCTGGGCGTCGGTCATAATATCAAATACCAACCGGTGCACTTCCCCATGCTCCAGTTCCGGCAGGCTGAGCTTTCTGACATCGCCATCCACCCGAATCATCGGCGGCACTCCGGCAGAAAGGTGCAGATCAGAGGCATTATGCTTTACACTAAAGTCCAGTAGTTCGGTGATATCCATTAATTTTTCCTACAGAATCAATTATGAGTAGTATCAAACAAAACATTGAACAGGTCATCTCTGAGATAACAGCGGCCTCTGAAAAATGCGGCCGGACCGAGAATTCCGTCCAGCTGCTGGCCGTCAGCAAAACCAAGCCGATTGCCGCCATCGACGAGGCCATCGCCGCAGGGCAGCTCGCTTTTGGTGAAAACTATGTGCAGGAAGGCGTCGACAAAATTCAGCATTTTGCCGATCATCCACAAGCAGCGCAGCTGAGCTGGCATTTCATCGGCCCGATCCAGTCCAACAAAACCCGCCCGATTGCCGAGCATTTCGATTGGGTCCACTCCGTCGATCGGCTCAAGATCGCCCGCCGACTCAGCGAGCAACGACCGGCGCACCTGCCGCCGCTCAATGTCTTGCTGCAGGTCAACACCAGCGGCGAAGCCAGTAAATCCGGGATCCGTTTTGACGAGCTGGCGGCCCTGGCCGATGACATCGCCGCGCTGCCCAACCTGGTGCTACGCGGGTTAATGTCGATCCCGCAAAAAGCAGAAGATTATGACAGCCAGCTCGCGGCCTTTCGCGCCCTGGCCGACGCACAACAAAAATTACAGGCCAAACACCCGCAGCTCGACACCCTGTCGATGGGGATGAGTGGTGATATGGAAGCGGCCATCGCCGCCGGCAGTACCATCGTCCGGATCGGCACCGCTATTTTCGGGGCGCGTGATTACAGCAACGCCCAAGCGTAAATATTCAGGATTTAACTAAGGATTAGACATGGAACAACGTTCAATCGCCTTCATCGGGGCCGGAAATATGGCCCGCTCCATCATCGCCGGTCTGGTTCACAGCGGCTACGCGCCGGACAAAATCACCGCCACGGCCCCCAGCCCGGCCCGTCGGGAGCCGCTGGCCCGTGATTACGGGATCCACACCACCGATGATAACCTCCGGGCTACCGAGCAGGCGGATGTGATCGTCCTAGCCGTCAAACCACAACTGATGGCAGAGGTCTGCCGTCCGCTCCAGGCGATTAACTTTGCCGGGAAGCTGGTGATCTCGATTGCCGCCGGGATCTCCGCCCAGCGCTTCAACGAGATGCTCAATACCGAGCTGACGCTGGTTCGGGTGATGCCAAACACCCCATCGCTGCTCGGTAAAGGGATGAGCGGCATGTACGCCCCGGCGACGGTCCCAGCGGCTGACAAACAGTTTGCCGAAACCCTGATGAAAGCCGTCGGCGAAGTCTGCTGGGTTGAAGAAGAATCCGGGATTAATGGCGTGATTGCCGCAGCCGGCAGTGCGCCTGCCTACTTCTTCCTGTTTATGGAAGCGATGCAGGCCGAAGCGATCCGCCAGGGATTTGATCCGCAGACCGCCCGCCAGCTGGTCCAGCAAGCCGCCAACGGTGCCGCGGCGATGGTCGTCGCCAACCCGGACACCGAGCTGTCGACCCTGCGCGAGCAGGTCACTTCGAAAGGCGGAACCACTGCAGAAGCCCTGCGCACGTTTAACGAACATCAACTTGGTGATATCGTAGCAAAAGCAATGCGTGCAGCCGTCGCCCGCGCTGAAGAAATGGAAAAATTATTTTAAGGTTACGTTATGAATTCACTCGGTTTTTTGGTCAACACCCTGTTTGATCTCTACATCATGGTTGTGCTGCTACGGATCTGGCTCCAGTGGGCCCGGGCCGACTTCTATAACCCGTTCTCCCAGTTTGTCGTCAAAGCCACCCAACCTGTGGTGGGCCCGCTGCGCCGCGTGATCCCGTCAATCGGTTCGCTCGATCTGGCAACGCTGGTGTTTGCCTATGTGCTGAGCATTGCCAAGTTCATCACCCTGCAACTGGTCCTGACCGGCGGCGCATTGGCTTTCAGCCCTGATTTTCTCTGGGTCGGCGCCCTGTCGCTGCTCAAGGCGGCCGGTGGCCTGTTATTCTGGGTGTTGCTGCTGCGCGCGATTCTGAGCTGGGTCAGCCAGGGCCGCAGCCCGGTTGAATACGTGATGCACCAGCTGACCGAGCCGATGACTGCGCCGATCCGCCGGATCATCCCGGCCATGGGCGGCCTGGACCTGAGCGTTCTGGTGCTGTTCATCGGCCTGCAGTTTGCCAACTTCCTGATGGGCGATTTGATCGGTCCGATCTGGCACCAGCTATGAGTCAGCACGCGGTTTCCCGGGACGGGGGCGACCTGATCCTACGGCTCTATATCCAGCCCAAGGCCAGCCGCGACCAGCTGGTTGGCCTGCATGGTGACGAACTCAAAGTCGCCATCACCGCCCCGCCGGTAGACGGCAAGGCCAACGCGCACCTGACCAAGTACCTGGCCAAACAGTTCAAGGTGGCCAAGGGACAGGTGGCGATCGAAAAGGGGGAGCTGGGACGCCACAAACAGGTGCGCATCGAATCCCCGCGCGAGATCCCAACCGCAATTGAAACACTGCTCCACTAATTCCCCGGCCGGGCGCCTGCGCCTGGCCGCGCTTCCACCGCGATGAACATCTCCCTTTTCAATCCGATTTAAAACAAGCACTTAAAAATCCGCTACACTGGCAGCACTTTGCCACAGCTCAGGAATACTCCCTACATTCCTTGTGGTGAATCACCCAAAACTGACCGACAATAATGCTATCGGGTTGCCAAAGGCCCTAATTTCTCTTGGAGATATCACAATGAAATGGTTATTCAGCCTCGCTTTGCTCTTGTTGACGGCCCTGCCGGTACAAGCCGAACAAGTGACCAAAATCGGTGATCTGGAAGTGCACTATTCAAGCTTTCCATCGACCTTCCTGACCCCGGAGATTGCCAATGCCTACCGGATCCAGCGCAGCCGCTACTCGGCCGTGGTCAATATCACGGTGCTCGATACCGCCCAGGCGGGTAAACCGGCAGTCACCGCCACCGTGTCCGGCGAGGCCAAAAACCTGCTGGGCACCATCCGCAATCTCTCGTTCCGTGAAATTCGCGAAGGCGATGCCATTTACTATATTGCTGAACTCAGCCACGCCAATGAAGAAAGCTTCACCTTCACCATTGATGTGTTCCAGGGCGGCAACAGCGGCCAGATCGCCTTCAAGCAGACCTTCTTCGTCGATTAACAACCGGTTAAGGAGCCAGTCGGCTCCTGCCATTTCCCCACGCTCCGCTGCACGCCGCTGGCAGGCTGGTGACACGGTACAATTGGGTTTATCATAGCGCCCCACGACGATACAGACGCTGCGAGGATAGCGATGAGCAAACTAGTACTGGCCACGGGAAACCAGGGCAAAGTAAAAGAGATGGCAAGCCTGCTGGCTGATTTCGGCTTTGATGTGGTAGCCCAGAGTGACTACCAGGTTTCTTCAGTGGCCGAAACCGGCACCACCTTTATCGAAAACGCCATTATCAAAGCTCGTCATGCCGCGAAAGAAACCGGTCTGCCGGCCATTGCCGACGACTCGGGCCTGGAAGTGGATTATCTCAAGGGGGCACCTGGGATCTATTCCGCGCGCTTTGCCGGTGAGGATGCTTCCGATCTGGACAACCTCAACAAGCTGCTGGCCGAGATGGACGGAGTGCCGGAAGCCGAGCGTACCGCCCGCTTCCACTGCGTGCTGGTAATGATGCGTCATGAAAACGATCCGACCCCGCTGGTTTGCCACGGCACCTGGGAAGGCCGCATCCTGACCGAGGCGCACGGCGAAAACGGCTTCGGCTATGATCCGGTGTTCTGGGTGCCGGAAGACCAATGTGCCTCTGCCGAACTTGAGCCGGCTCGTAAGAAGCAACTGTCGCACCGCGGCAAGGCGCTGCAACAACTGTTCGCCGCCCTGAAGGACGCCTGATGCTAGTCCCGCCACCACTGAGCCTGTACGTCCATATTCCGTGGTGCGTGCAGAAATGCCCGTATTGCGATTTCAACTCGCACGCACTCAAAGCTGACATCCCGGAGCTGGACTACATTGATGCCCTGCTGGAGGATCTGGACACCGATCTGGCCGCATATCGGCTGGCCAACGGCGACCGACCGCTCCACTCCATCTTTATTGGCGGCGGGACGCCAAGCCTGATCTCCCCGGAAGAGATCGGCCGCCTGCTGCGCGAAATCCAGGCCCGGATCCCGTTTGCCGACAATATTGAAATCACCATGGAAGCCAACCCGGGCACGGTGGAGGCCGATCGGTTCAAAGCTTACCGGGCAGTCGGGGTGAACCGGATCTCGATCGGCATCCAGAGCTTCCAGGACGACAAACTCAAGCGTCTGGGCCGGATCCACGGCAGCCGTGAAGCCGTACGCGCCGCGCAGCTGGCACAAGAAGCGGGCCTCAACAGTTTCAACCTCGACCTGATGCACGGGCTGCCGGATCAGTCGATTGACGATGCACTGTCCGATCTCAAGCAGGCCATTGCGCTGGATCCGCCGCACCTGTCGTGGTACCAGCTGACCATCGAGCCGAACACCCTGTTCTACTCCAAGCCGCCAACGCTGCCGGATGATGATGATCTGTGGGATATTTTCGAGCAGGGCCACCAGCTGCTGCGTGAAGCCGGCTATGTCCAGTACGAGATCTCCGGCTACAGCAAGCCCGGTGTACAGTGCCGCCATAACCTCAACTACTGGCGCTTCGGTGATTACTTAGGGATTGGCTGCGGTGCTCACGGCAAGATCAGCTTTGCCGACGGCACCATCACCCGAACGGTCAAAGTGAAGCACCCGCGCGGCTACCTCAACCCGCAAAAGCCCTATCTGGACCAGCAAACCCAGGTAGCAGACAGCGAGCGGCCGTTTGAGTTCTTCATGAACCGTTTCCGCCTGCTGGAAGCCTGTCCGAAACAGGACTTTGTCGAACGGACCGGCTTACCGCTCAGCGCAATTGACGCCTCGATCAATTGGGCGCTGGCTCAGAACTACTTGGCCGATCGGGGCAATGAATGGCAGATCACCGAGCACGGTAAACTCTTCCTCAACGATCTGCTGGCAGCGTTCGTCGACGAAGACTAAACGGCCAGCCCCGCCCGACAAAAAACGCCTGATGCCACACATCAGGCGTTTTTTTAGGGTTCGCTCTGTGACCTCTGCGACACCAGGCTGACGCTCTGCCAGTGCTTCAGGGCCGGGATCTGGCGCTGGATCGCCCGCTCTTTAGCCCGGCGTATCACCAGATGCTGACACAGTCGGTCATCCACCCGCTGCGAGTGGGACAAGACATAGGGGAGTTCTTGCTGCATGAATTGATGGTAGTCGGACAGCACGTCCATCTGCTGGGCGCTCAGCCGGACTTTATGCACGTCGTAATAGAGCTGGCCGTCGGACTCAACATTGAAACGGTCCCCGGCCATCGCCAGGGTCAAGGTGCCGTCCTGCAGGCTCACCGAGTTGAGCCACTGCGGCTGGCAAAGCTGAGTCTGATCTTCCGCTTGAATTTGAACCTGAGACTGGTTTTGCGCTGTCGCCTGAGTGGGTAAACACAGCATCCAGAGCGCTGCGATCAGACTGAATGCCAGCGCATTGCGCCCTGGCACCCTCACACCCTGCGTGTCACGCCGGTTACAATCCAACCTGTCACAACCAAACATAGGCATCCCCTTCAGTGGAAAGCGATGCCCTGCCTCATCGCTTGGCTTAGAAAATCGAGCGGCCAATCCGCTCGGCCAGCAGCTCCAGCGCGGCGGTGCCAGCCAGGGAGTTGCCGGACGGATCCAGCTCCGGTGACCAGACGGCAATGGTCATTTCCCCCGGAACGATGGCAACGATCCCGCCACCGACCCCGGATTTCCCCGGCATCCCGACCCGATAGGCAAACTCACCCGCGCCGTCATACAGGCCGCAGGTGGCCAGCAGGGCATTGATCTGCTTACTCTGAGTCTGGCTGATGATCGATTTTTTTGCGCCCAAAGGAAGCCCTTTGTTGGCCAGGTAACTGAAAGTACGCGCCAGATCGACACAACTCATTTTCAGCGCGCAGTAGCTGAAATAGTTGGTTAGCACCGGCATCACCTCGTTCTCAAAATTACCGAACGAGCGCATCAGGTAGGCAATCGATGCGTTGCGATCGCTGTGCTGCATTTCCGAGTTGGCGACGTCTTTGTCATAAACCACATGCGGGGCGCCCGACAGCTCACGCACCAGCTCCAGCATCCGGTACTGCGGCGCCGACAGACGGCTGTGCAGCAGGTCCGACACCACCAGGGCACCGGCATTGATAAACGGGTTGCGCGGGATCCCGTTCTCCAGCTCCAGCTGGATCATCGAGTTGAACGCATGGCCGGACGGCTCTTTGCCGACCCGCTGCCAGATTTCCTGCGGCTCATACAGGGTCATGGCCAGAGTCAGGCTCAACACCTTGGAGATCGACTGAATCGAGAAGTCTTCTTCGCTGTCACCGGCCTGGATGATTTCGCCATCGTTATAGCACACGGCAATCCCCAGCTTATCGGCCGGGACATTGGCCAGCGCCGGGATATAATTCGCGACCTTGCCCTGACCAATCAACGGCCGGACTTCATCCAGAATGTCATTAAGCAATGCTTCTGTCGGCTTCATTCATGTTCTCCAAGGGTAAAAAAGCCAACACGAGGCTGGCTTTCTGGATTCTGATTGAGAATGGCCGGTGCAAACATCCATCCACCCGGCCCGAAAAGGGAGATTACTCAGTTCGTGCGAACTTCATATCCCAGACGCCGTGGCCCAGACGGTGGCCGCGCGCTTCAAACTTGGTCAGCGGACGATCGTCCGGACGCGGGATATAATCACCGTCAGTGGCGGTGTTCTCATAACCCGGCGCAACATTCATCACTTCCACCATGTGCTCTGCGTAGTTTTCCCAGTCAGTCGCCATGTGGAAGATACCACCGATTTTCAGCTTCTTGCGGACCATTTCCACAAACTCAGGCTGAACAATACGGCGTTTATGGTGACGTGCTTTGTGCCATGGGTCCGGGAAGAACAGCTGTACCGTGTCCAGGCTGCCGTCCGGGATCATGTAATCAAACACTTCAACCGCATCGTGACACATCACGCGCAGGTTGGTCAGCCCAGCTTCTTCGGCGCCCATCAGACAAGCACCGACGCCCGGGCTGTGAACTTCAATCCCGATGAAGTTTTTCTCCGGGGCATTTTTCGCCATTTCAACCAGAGAAGCACCCATACCAAAGCCGATTTCCAGCACAACTGGCGCTTCACGATGAAAGACTTCCTTCCAGTCCAGCATCTGTTGAGCAAAGTCGATACCCATCGCCGGCCAATTGTTATCCATAGCCGTTTCCTGGCCTTTGGTCAAACGACCTTCGCGACGAACAAAGCTGCGAATTTTACGGATTAGCTTACCGTCTTCGTTAAATTCAGACAGGGTGACTTCGCCAGAGGCTTTAGAAACTTCGCTCATCGTATTACCTAAACTAGAAAAGAATAAAAACTAAGCGTCGGCATTATCCAAAGATACGCGCCGAGTGCAAGTCTATCGTTTGCGACCGCCCTCAGATTATGGTGCAATCAGCAGCAAAAATTATAACCAACATCATCATGGCACGCTCCCAGGCGGCCCGTAAAGTGAGCAATTCAAAGAAGTATATTTATGATGCACCCGCCTTTGACACCGACCAGCTTTCAACAACGACTCATTACCTGGCAGCAGACCCATGGCCGCCACGATCTCCCCTGGCAGCAGGACCCGACCCCGTACCGGGTGCTGGTATCGGAAATTATGCTCCAGCAAACCCAGGTCGCCACGGTGATCCCCTACTTCGAGCGCTGGATAGCCAGTTTCCCGACCATTGAGGCTCTGGCAGCCGCCACGGAAGATGAAGTGATGAATCACTGGCAGGGCCTGGGCTATTACTCCCGGGCCCGCAATCTGCGCAAAGCTGCCCTGTACATTACCGAAGAATGCGGCGGTCAGTTTCCGGATCAGCTTGAGAGCCTGCTGAAAATCCCGGGCGTCGGCCGCTATACCGCCGGGGCCATTGCTTCCTTTGCTTACAACGCCTATGGTCCGATTGTCGATGGCAACGTCAAGCGCCTGTTCTGCCGCTTTTTCGGCATCGAGGGCGTACCGGGCACTAGCCAGGTCGATAAAACCCTCTGGCACCTGGCCGAAACCTTTACCCCAACGGAAAACAACCGGGCCTTTGCCCAGGGGCTGCTCGATATGGGCGCGACGGTCTGCAAGCCGAAAAATCCAATTTGTGATGACTGCAGTTTTCAACCCGAGTGCATCGCCTATCAGAGCAACCGGGTCGATCAGCTGCCGACCCCGAAGCCGAAGAAAACCATCCCGACCCGGGCAGGACAGTTTCTGTGGATTGAATCCGACGGCAAACTGCTGCTGGAGAAACGGGCCGACAACGGGATCTGGGGCGCGCTCTGGTGCCTGCCGCAAATTCATCTTGAGCCCAAACAGCTCGGCGATCATGTCCGGCTCAAAGGCAGCTTTAAGCATACCTTTACCCACTATAAACTGGATGCCAAAGTCTGGCACGTCGACAGCTTAGGCGAGCAAACGGACAACCAGCAATGGTTTCCGTTCGAGGCCTGCGATGAACTGGGTCTGCCGACCCCAATCCGCAAGTTCCTGACCCGCAACACACCGGCGTCAGCATAACCACAGCCCCTGTTTGTCGGGCTCAGTGTTCCACTGAGCCCTGTTGACGTACATCAGTTCACGAACGCACATTAGTTCACGAACCCGCATCCGCCCCGTCAAAAAATCCTCGCCCCGGGGAAATCTGGCAGCACATGCCGCTCTCTGGTATAAATGGAGCCGTATTCATGAAGGTTTAACTGAAGGAGCCACCCGATGAGCCGTACCGTATTTTGCGCCCGCCTGAAGAAAGAAGCGGATGGTCTGGATTTTCAACTGTATCCGGGCGAGCTGGGCAAGCGTATTTTCGACAACATTTCCAAAGAAGCCTGGGCTGAGTGGCAAGGCAAGCAAACCATGCTGATCAATGAAAAGAAACTGAACATGATGGATCCAGAGCACCGCAAGCTGCTGGAAAACGAAATGGTGAAATTCCTGTTCGAAGGTCAGGATGTGGTGATCGACGGCTATACACCGCCAAGCGAGAAATAAGCCAGCGTCTCACGCTTTCCCCGCTTTCGGGTGAAAAATACTTACGCTAAGTGCCAGAAAATGACATCATTTGTGCCCAACAAGTGATGTCATTTTTCTTTCCGGGGATTATGAAAAAACGCGCCCTTATTTTTTCACTGCTGATGCTTAGCGGTTGCAGCCGAGAATTTGTCGAAAATATTTACGATGTCGACTACGGCACAACCAACCGTTTTGCCAAGAACCTGGCTCCCCTGCCCGGCCAGTTTACCAAAGATGCCGCCGCTTTAGACCGCCTGATGGACAGCTTCAGCGGCCAGGTGCACCGTTACTGGGGCGATGACGACAATCTGGTGGCTGGTAAACGCCAGTATGTGAAATATACCGACGGCTACCAAAGCCGGGCCCATGTCGATTTCGTCCGCGGGGTGATCGTCGTCGAAACCGTCGCCACCACCGAGCCCGAAAAACACCTCAAAGAAGCCATCACCACCACCCTGCTGACCCCAGATGATCCGGCCGGCGTCGATCTCTACTCAGACTCCGGGATCGAATTCAATGGCAAGCCGTTTCTCTACGGCCAGGTGCTGGATCAGGATAAACAGCCGATTGAGTGGTCCTGGCGGGCCAACCAGTTTGCCGATCACTTGATCGCTACCCGACTCAAAAAGCGCCAGGTCCGCTACCAGCAAGCCTACTATGTCGAGATCCCCATGGTGGCCGATCACGTCAACAAGCGAAGCTATAAGTATGCCAGTATTGTCCGGGATGCCTCCCGTCGCTACGGGATCCCGGAGGATCTGATCTACGCGATCATCAAAACCGAAAGCAGTTTCAACCCGTATGCAGTGAGCCACGCCAACGCCTATGGGCTGATGCAGGTTGTACCCAATACGGCCGGTGCGGACGTGTTTAAGCTCGTGAAGAACAAATCCGGCAAGCCGTCCCCGCAATACCTGTTCGATCCGGCGAAAAATATCGATACCGGCACCGCGTATTTCTATATTTTGCGCAACCGCTACCTCAAAGACATCCGCGATCCCCTGTCGCTCCACTACAGTATGATCTCGGCTTACAACGGTGGTACTGGTGGCGTGTTGAAAACATTCCACGCCGACCGCAAACGCGCCATGCAGGATCTCAACCAGTTACAACCCAACCAGGTATACTGGGCGCTGGCCAACAAGCACCCCAAAGCGGAAGCGCGTCGCTATTTGCAGAAAGTGACCAAGTTCCAACAGGAATTCAATCGCGGCAAAATCTGATGAAATGACAATGAAATAGCTTAAAAACGCCCGCGTGTATAAAAAGCAAGCAGTTGGTCATTTTTGTGAAAAAAGAGGTTGACGCCAAGGCCGAAAAACCGTTTAATGACGCTCCGTTGCCTCGATAGCTCAGTCGGTAGAGCAGAGGATTGAAAATCCTCGTGTCGGTGGTTCGATTCCGCCTCGAGGCACCATATTTCATTGTGGTGCGACGCAGCAACGCAATAAAAAACAATTCCCCCTTAGTTCAGTCGGTAGAACGGCGGACTGTTAATCCGTATGTCGCTGGTTCAAGTCCAGCAGGGGGAGCCAAATTTGTGTGCCGACTTAGCTCAGTAGGTAGAGCAACTGACTTGTAATCAGTAGGTCACCAGTTCGATTCCGGTAGTCGGCACCATTTGCCTCGATAGCTCAGTCGGTAGAGCAGAGGATTGAAAATCCTCGTGTCGGTGGTTCGATTCCGCCTCGAGGCACCATTTTACAATGTGGTGCTCAACACGATAGCAACACAGTAACAAACAATTCCCCCTTAGTTCAGTCGGTAGAACGGCGGACTGTTAATCCGTATGTCGCTGGTTCAAGTCCAGCAGGGGGAGCCAAATTTGTGTGCCGACTTAGCTCAGTAGGTAGAGCAACTGACTTGTAATCAGTAGGTCACCAGTTCGATTCCGGTAGTCGGCACCATTTGCCTCGATAGCTCAGTCGGTAGAGCAGAGGATTGAAAATCCTCGTGTCGGTGGTTCGATTCCGCCTCGAGGCACCATATTTCATTGTGGTGCTCATCACGATAGCAACACAGTAACAAACAATTCCCCCTTAGTTCAGTCGGTAGAACGGCGGACTGTTAATCCGTATGTCGCTGGTTCAAGTCCAGCAGGGGGAGCCACTTTAAAAGCCTTGTCGAAAGACGAGGCTTTTTTTATACCTGTTGTTCACGCGATGCGTCTTATACCAATCACAGTAAGTAAGTGCTCAGAAATAGCGTAGGAAAAATGTTTGAGAACAAGGCGGAATTTTTCGATAAGTAGTTATTCTACAATCAAAAATTCTAACGCAGTTATCGAACATTTTAACAAGCTAGAATGAGCATTTATTTACTACGATTGGTATTACTCACCGGTATCAAACGTCGCTGGCGGAAGACCGTCCCCTACCCCATCAACAACATCGACCGGTCAGCGCTTTTTGACTAAGGTTAATCACACAGTCAACATTCAAGGATGACGGTATGATTACGTTATACGGATACCCGCGCACCCGCTCACTGCGGGTGTCATGGCTCTTGGAAGAGCTGGGTCTGGAATGGGAATACCAGCTGGTCGACTTCAATAGCGGCGAGCACCGCTCACCCGGTTTCCTCGCCATGAACCCCAGCGGCAAAGTTCCCTGCCTGAAAGATGATAAAACGTTCATGACAGAATCAGCGGCAATCTGCCTCTACCTGGCAGAAAAATATGGTCAGCACTGGCTGCCGAAACCCGGCACCCCGGAGTCCGCTGCACACCATGAATGGGTCAGCTTCACGATCACCGAACTGGAACAACCGCTGTGGACATTGGGAAAACACCGCTTCGCGCTGCCGGAAAAAATTCGGTTGCCGGAAATGCTCTCGGTCGCAGCTTGGGAGTTTAAAAAAGCAATCCAGGTCGCAGAGGCCCGCGTCCATCAGGATGCCTACCTGCTCGGTAATTTCCCCACGGTCGCCGATATCTTGCTGACGCACACCCTGAACTGGGCGGTGAAATTCGACCAAAAAGTTCCGGAAAAATTGGAAAAATACCGCCAATTTGTTAATCGCCGACCGGCACTGGCCCGAGCCTTGGCCCTTGAACAACAAGCGCTCAACCATCCCTGATCCATCGCAATGAACAGCAGACCAAACGCGCAAAGTTCAAAAACCGAGCGATCAGCCTAAAAAAAGGTGTTTTGGTCTGTTTTCACTAAAAAAGCATTGACGCAATGGCCCAAAACCGATTTAATGCGCCCCGTTGCCTCGATAGCTCAGTCGGTAGAGCAGAGGATTGAAAATCCTCGTGTCGGTGGTTCGATTCCGCCTCGAGGCACCATTTTTATAATGTGGTGCTGGTAACGATAGCTAAACCATCTGTGATTGCTACGCAATCATGTGTCGGTCCCTGGCCGGGCGCGGTCGATTCCGCCCTCGAGGCACCATATTTCATTGTGGTGCGACATAGCAACGCAATAAAAAACAATTCCCCCTTAGTTCAGTCGGTAGAACGGCGGACTGTTAATCCGTATGTCGCTGGTTCAAGTCCAGCAGGGGGAGCCAAATTTGTGTGCCGACTTAGCTCAGTAGGTAGAGCAACTGACTTGTAATCAGTAGGTCACCAGTTCGATTCCGGTAGTCGGCACCATTTGCCTCGATAGCTCAGTCGGTAGAGCAGAGGATTGAAAATCCTCGTGTCGGTGGTTCGATTCCGCCTCGAGGCACCATTTTTACAATGTGGTGCTCAACACGATAGCTAAACCCATTTGTGATTGCTTCGCAATCATGTGTCGGTCCCTGGCCGGGCGCGGTCGATTCCGCCCTCGAGGCACCATTTTACAATGTGGTGCTCATCACGATAGCAACACAGTAACAAACAATTCCCCCTTAGTTCAGTCGGTAGAACGGCGGACTGTTAATCCGTATGTCGCTGGTTCAAGTCCAGCAGGGGGAGCCAAATTTGTGTGCCGACTTAGCTCAGTAGGTAGAGCAACTGACTTGTAATCAGTAGGTCACCAGTTCGATTCCGGTAGTCGGCACCATTTGCCTCGATAGCTCAGTCGGTAGAGCAGAGGATTGAAAATCCTCGTGTCGGTGGTTCGATTCCGCCTCGAGGCACCATTTTTATAATGTGGTGCTCAACAAGATAGCCAAACCATCTGTGATTGCTTTGCAATCATGTGTCGGTCCCTGGCCGGGCGCGGTCGATTCCGCCCTCAAGGCACCATATTTCATTGTGGTGCTCATCACGATAGCAACACAGTAACAAACAATTCCCCCTTAGTTCAGTCGGTAGAACGGCGGACTGTTAATCCGTATGTCGCTGGTTCAAGTCCAGCAGGGGGAGCCACTTTGAAAGCCTTGTCGAAAGACGAGGCTTTTTTTATACCTGTCGTTCACGCGACGCGTCTGATTCACCGATATCAAATGTCGCTGGCGGAAGGCCGCCCCGTCCAAGTCCAGCAGGGAGAGCCACTTTAAAAGCCTTGTCGAAAGACGAGGCTTTTTTTATACCTGTCGTTCACGCGACGCGCCTGATTCACCGGGCTCAAGTGTTGCAGGCGGAAGGGTGCCCAAGTCCAGCTTGGTGCCATTTTTGAAGCCTTGCCGCATGACCGACAACTTGTTCATCCCCACGCCATTGCCTTGCCACACGCGCGTATTCTATGTCCTACCCTCGACCACCTTACCTGACCTTCATCGACTTTCCGGGAAAAAGCGGGGGGATACCCACTGCATGGCATATTGGGAGGCTGATTGATATAGTTTACAATAAAATATTGCTACCCGGATTGCTGACCCGCTGCCAGATCCACATCTGGCCGTATCAGGGAAGAGGACAATGTGTCGAGCGGGGCAAATTCGTGTACAAGTATAAGAAGACAGGCTGCGCTGAAAAACAATGGCAAGCATCAAACTCTCGGTAGAGCGTTTAACCGAAGGGCTGTATATCAAGCTCCCCTTGCAGTGGACTGATCATCCTTTTCTACTGAATCATTTCAAAATTAAAGATCACCAGCAAATTCGCCTGATTAAGAATCTCGGGGTGAAGTTTGTTTATCTGATCCCGGAGAAAAGCGACACCAAGCCGCTGGATCCGGAGACGCCGGTCGAGGCACTCACTGAAGACGAAAGCCAGTTTCTCGACAAGCAGGCCGAAAAACTGTGGCAGGAAAAACAATCCCGGATCACCCGCTTAAAAAACTACAAACGTAAGCTGCAGCGATGCGAGAAAAGCTTCAACCGCTCCATGGCCCAGCTGCGTGCCATTGTCGGCAAAATCAAAAGTCGCCCGGTCACCGCCATCCAGGAAGCCGAGCTGCTGGTTGAGGAAATGGTCGATGCGCTGATGGAGAGCGACAATCTCGCTCTGCACCTGATGAATGACAGCCAGGAGTCGGAGGACATCTACTTCCATTCCCTGAATGTGGCCATCATGGCGATGATGCTGGCGAAATCCAGCGGGATGCCGGCGGCAGATATCAAAGCAATCGCCCTGGGGGCCCTGTTCCACGATATGGGCAAGCTCAAGGTCCCGACGGCGATTACCCGCAAGACCACGCCGCTCACCGAGCCGGAAGACAACTATCTGAAGCTGCACACCAAATACAGCCTGGACTTGGCCAACCTGGCCGAGGATTTTCCGGAGTCTGCCAAACCGATTTTAAGCCAGCACCATGAACTGCTCGATGGCAGCGGCTACCCCAATCAGTTGCCAGCCGATAAGATCGATCTCAAAGCCCAGTTGGTGGCGGTCGTCAATGCTTACGATAACCTGTGCCATCCGCAGGACCCATCGAAGTCCCGGATCCCGTACAGTGCCCTCTCCTACCTGTTCAAGAACAAAAAAGATCAGTACAACAACGACTTCCTGGCGTTGCTCATCCGCCTGCTGGGTGTTTACCCGCCCGGTAGTGTAGTACAGCTGTCAAACCAACAACTCGGGCTGGTGATCTCGGTGAACTCCGAAAGCCTGCTGTTTCCAAATGTCCTGCTCTATGATCCGACCGTCCCCTCCAATGAGGCCCCGATCCTGGAGCTGGAAGACAGTGAATTGCGGATTGAACGGGCGATTGCGCCCAACAGGCTGCCGGAGAAAGTCTATACCTACCTCAACCCACGGATCCGGATTTCTTACTACTTTGAGCCGGATGACTAATTGGGTATAGCAAAACGCCGCATGTCTGCGGCGTTTTGTTTACTGGTTTACTGGTTTACTGGCCAAACATATCCCGGATCCAACCGGCCGGTTGCTTCTGGCTGCAGTGAGCTTTGAGTGAGCCATCTTTATCCCAGACCGGTAGCGACTGCTGACCCGCACAATCTAAGCTCAGGGTACCGTTCGGCAAACGGTTATACTTCATCGTCGTCAGCTTTTTCGGCCAGGCCAGACGCAGCGGCTCCGGCTGGCGACGCTTGAGATAGTCGTTATACAGCCGGAGTGCCCCGGCCGAGCCCGTCAGGTTCACCGATTGGTTATCGTCCCGACCAACCCACACCGTCACCACTTCGCGCCCGTCAGCACCCACATACCAGCTGTCACGGTTGTTATCCGTGGTCCCGGTTTTCCCGGCCAGTGCCGCCCAGCCGAAGGTCGGCTGCAAAAAGCGCGCGGTCCCCTGACTGACCACATTTTTCATACCGTAGGTCGTCAGCCAGGCCGCCTGCTCCGGCACCACCTGCGCCGCTTTCGGGTAGCTCTGGTACAACCGCTGGCCCTGCTGATCAACCACCGAGCGTAACGCCGTCAGCTCGGCCTTACGGCCGCCGCTGGTCACCGTCTGATACATCTGCGTCACTTCAAACGGCGTCAGGGTAAAGGCACCCAGCAAAATCGACGGCAGCTTCGGAACTTCATCCCGCGATACGCCCAACTGCACCATGGTATCGATCACCGGGCCCAGGCCCACACTCAGGCCCAGATTGACAGTCGGCACATTGAGGGATTTCGCCAGGGCGTAGTACAACGGGACTTCCCCCCGGAACCGACGGTCATAATTTCGCGGCTTCCAGTCACTGCCCCGGCTGCCTTTGAGCGCGATCGGTTTATCGTCGATGGTCGTTGCCAGGGAAAATTTCTCCGGCTGGCGTAACGCAGCCAGGTACACCGCCGGTTTCACCAGCGAGCCAATCTGGCGGCGGCCGTCCAGCGCTCGGTTAAAGCCGGCATACCCCGGCCGACTGCCGCCGACCATGGCCCGGATTTCACCACTGAGGCGATCCACGGCCACCAGTGCGGTCTCGACCGAAACCCCGGCTTTTTTCTCCAGCAGCGGCACCTGGGCCATCACTGCCAGCTCGGCCTCCTGCTGCGACAACGGATCTAAGGTACTGAACACCCGCAGCCCGATACCCGGAGTAAAGCGTTCCCCGACTTTCTGCTTCAACTCCCGCTGCAACTGCTGGAAGTAAGCCGGCTGGCGGCTGGCAATTTGCGGCTTGCTCTGAATATCCAGCGGCCGGGATGCCGCCTGCTCATACTGCGCGCCGCTGAGAATACCGTTGTCCATCATCAGGCGCAGGACCAGATCCCGCCGTTGTTTTGCCCGCTCAGGATTGCGCCAGGGATTGTAATACGAAGGCCCTTTGGCCAGCGCCACCAGCAAGGCTTGCTGGTCGATGCGCAACTCCTGCAACGGTCGGCCGAAATACAGCCGGGCACCCAGCCCGAAGCCGTGAACTTCCTTGCCGCCTTCTTGCCCCAGGTAAATCTCGTTGAGATATGCTTCCAGAATACGGTCTTTGCTGTAGCGATAATCGATGATCAGGGCGATATACGCCTCGCTGATCTTACGCAGCAGGGTGCGCTCCCGGGTCAGGAAAATATTCTTCGCCAGCTGCTGGGTTAAGGTACTGCCCCCCTGCACTGTCCGACCGGCTTGCAGGTTCACCACCAGCGCCCGGATAATCGCCAGTGGCGAGACGCCCTCATGATGATAAAAATCGCGATCTTCTGTCACCAGCAAAGCATCCACCAACACTTCCGGGAACCGCTCCCGCGGCAGGAAAATTCGCTGCTCGCCTTCTTTCGTTCCCAGCATGCCCAGCATTTTCGGCTCAATCCGTACATAGCCCAATGGGCGTTCACGACTCAGATCCTCGATGCTCTGCAGAATATTGCCTGAAAACGTCAGCATGATGTGGCGCTCTCCCTCATGACCGTCTTCGAACTCGAACGGCCGGCGGATCAACTCAATCCGGGTTGAAGAGGCAGAATACTCCCCGATCCGCTGCGGGTTGCGCACCTTGTGATATTGCAGCAGATCCAACTCCCGCTTAACCTCATCAATAGTGACGGACTGATCCGGCTGCAGGGTCAGCACCCGGCCGTACACCACGGCCGGCAGGTTCCACAGCTGGCCGTCGAACTTATCGCGCACCACTTTATCGAGATAAATTCCGGCCACCAGCAGCACCGCCAGCACCACGACCGCCACTTTCAGGCCAAAGCCCAGGAGCCAGCGCAGCCATCCCGGGATCCGCGGCGACGACTTTCCGCCTTTTTTCCGGGGTTTGCGGGGACCACTTGTTTTGGCCGCCTTTTTCACCGGTACTTTTTTACGTGTGACCGCAGGCTTTTTCGCACCCGGTTTTTTAGGGCTTGGTTTTTGGGAGCTTGGCTGCTCCGGCTTTTTGCCCCCCGGTTTCGGTCCCGGCTTTTTAGCTCCCGGCTTCTGCGGCGCCGCAGCTCCCACGCGCTGGGTTATTTTCATCTTCACAACGTTTCCCGAATTCTTTCCCTGCCGGTACCTTCATCCGTCCCGGCACGGCAATTAAATTTGTCTGACTGATCCCCTCAGGCGACCAGCCAGCCAATCACATATACTTTTTGGTTTTTCTGGTCGGCGCATGGGTGGCCGGATCATCCGGCCAGACGTGCTTGGGATAGCGCCCCTTCATCTCTTTCTGCACTTCCCGGTACGAGCCCTGCCAGAACGCCGCCAAATCCTGGGTGATCTGCAACGGCCGCTGGGCCGGGGATAACAGCTCCAGCACCAGGGCGACCTTGCCGTGGGCGATCCGAGGTGAAGTTTGCTCCCCGAACATTTCCTGCATTCGAACTGCCAGCGCAGGCTGCTGCCCGAGCTGGTAGCGGATCGGATAACGCGAGCCGGTAGGCACCTGATAATGGGTCGGCAAAGCTTCATTGAGTGCTTTGGCGCTCTCCCATCCCAAACGAGCCTCCAACGCCGCCACCAAATCGAGCTTTTCAATCATCTTGAGCCGGGTCATCCCACTCATAAACGGCAGCAGCCATTGTCCGGCTTCCGCCAGCAAGGTGGCTTCATCCATCGCCGGGAGAGCCAGCTCCGGCAACCAATCCGCCGCACACCGGGCACGCACCAGCAGACTTTCCGCACGAGCGTCCCATGGCAGCACTTTCAGCCCTTTGCGGATAATGGCATTGAGCAGTGCTTCACTGGCCCGGGCCGGATCCGGCTCTGCCAGGGCGGTGCGTTTGAGCACCAGCTGACCGCAGCACAAGTGCTGCTCGGCGCTCAGGCGGCCTTTTTTGTCATCCCAGTCGAGCCACTCCCGCTCGGTAAACAGGTGCGGCAGCTCAACCTGAAGTTGCTCAGGGTCGGCAGCAATGGCGGTAAAAATACGGCTGTCGCCCTGACGGGTTTTGACGATATCCGCCACCACCAGCATCGCCGCATCAGCCAGCGGCTCATCCGGTGACAACATCGCCCCCTGCCCGTTGGCCAGCTGGTAGCGCCCGTCCCGTCCCCGTGACAGCGCAATGCGATCCGGATAACCCGCTGCCATCAGCGGTGCAATCCAGGCCGCAGCGACTTGCAGCGGCGCCGATGTCGCCACGCCGGACTCTGCAGTGGCAATTTTCTGCAAGTGCTGCCGGGCCCGTTGCAAATAAGCCTTGGCCCGCGGCAACTTACCGCTCTCCAGCAGGCTAAGCTGAAAATGCAGATCCGGATTGTTGATCCCCCGCGGCGGCTCTTCCAGCAGCGCCACCAGCAAGGCCGCGGTCATCTGTGCCGCCCGCCCTTTTTCGCGGGCCAGCAATAAGATCGCGCCATGGCGGGGATCGGTCCCCAGACGTTGGACTTGCTGGCCGGCCTCGGTCAGTTGATGACGCGCCGTCAACGCACCCAGATCCTGCAGCAAGCGACGAGACTGAGCCAGGGCCGGTGCCGGTGGCGTATCCAGCCAGCGCAGATCCGCAGCCTCAAGGCAGCCCCATTGGGCCAGCTCCAGCGCCAGGGAAGTCAGATCCGCGCGCAGAATTTCCGGCTGCGGTGTGGCCGGCTGACGGCTCAGCATCTCTTCGCTATACAGGCGCAAACACATCCCCGGCTCCAGACGCCCGGCCCGCCCGGCGCGCTGCTCGGCAGACGAGCGGGCAATCCGGGCCAGCTCCAGCCGGCTGATCCCGGTTTTCGGATCCCACTGTGCGACGCGCTCCAGGCCACAGTCGACCACGATCCGGATCCCTTCTATGGTCAGACTGGTTTCCGCAATATTGGTCGCAATCACCACCTTGCGCTTGCCAGGCGGTGCCGGGGTGATCGCCTGCTGTTGCGCCGCGCTGCTGAGCTGGCCAAACAGCGGACAGACCAGCACTTCCGGCCCCACCCGCTCAGTCAGTTGCTCAGCCAGTTGCCGGATTTCCCCGGCCCCCGGCAAAAATACCAGGATCGATCCCGACTCACTGGCCAGCAGCCGGCTCACCGCCTGAGCGGCGGTCTCAATCAGCTGGGACGCCTCGCGCACCGGCTGATAACGGTGCTCAACCGGATAGCACCGTCCTTCCGATTCGAGGTAGGCCGCCTCCGGCAGCAAAGCAATCAACGCGTCCTGATCCAGTGTGGCCGACATCACCAGCAATTTCAGATCGTCCCGCAGGGCTTCCTGCACTTCAAGCGCCAGGGCCAACGCGGTGTCGGCATGAATACTGCGCTCATGAAACTCATCAAAAATCAGCAATTCAATGCCGCAGAGCTCCGGATCCTGCTGCAGCATCCGGGTCATCACCCCTTCGGTGACAATTTCCAGCCGGGTCGCGGCGCTCACCTTGGTCTCGCCCCGCACCCGCAACCCCACCGTCTGCCCGACCGACTCGCCCAGCTGGGCCGCCAGGTACGACGCAATATTGCGGGCCGCCAGGCGACGCGGCTCCAGCATCACTATCCGCCCGCTAAACGCAGCCTCCTGCAACAACGCCAGCGGTAGCCGGGTCGACTTACCTGCCCCAGGCGGCGCCTTAAGGATCAATTGGGAGGAAGCACGAAGCTGGGTAAGCAGCGAGGGCAGGACTGTATCAATCGGCAGCTGTGACAATGTAAAAACCTTGTGTCATATTCAAACGAAGCTGCAGATGATTGTACAAGAAAGTTAGCGGCCAGACTGAACAAAAATCGCCCGCTGACCGGGCTCCACCGCAACAGCTTCTCACTCAGCCGATCAGGAGATGGCCATGCCGCAAACAATATCCGAATCCCAAGCCCGGATCCCATCGGCCCCGGAAAGGCTTTTCTTTGCCCTGCCCCTGGATATTCCGGCGGAAAACAGCAGTGCGTTTCATCAGCTCAGGCAACTGCCCCGGATGATGCCCGGCGAAGGACGCCCGGTGCCTGCGGCCAACCTGCACCTGACCCTGGCCTTTCTCGGCAACGTGAACGCCCCACAAAAAGCGCAGCTGTGCCAGCTGGCCAATACACTCGAAGGACCGGCATTTACCCTCACCACCACCGAGCTGAAATACAAAAAACGCAGCCGCCTGATTTGGCTGGGCTGTACGCTGCCGGAGCCGCTTGCGCTACTCGCCGAAAACCTCAAAGCCGTTGCCGAGCAAGTCGGTTTGCCCCAGGAAACGCGGCCTTATTCCCCGCATATCACCTTGCTGAAACACCTGCGCAACCGACCGGATGCCCTGCCGGAAATCCCGCCGATGACGTTTCACATCCGCCACTTTGGCCTGTATATTTCAGAGCAGTTCAACAGCCCCGGGGGGGGCGGGGTCCACTACCGTTGCCTGAAACAGTGGCCGCTCACCCCGGCTCCACCGGACCACCAGGAAATGCCATGAAATTTGATCCGCCGTTACAGGCCGCCCAGCTCATCAAACGCTACAAACGCTTTCTGACCGATATCGAACTTCCTGACGGGGAAATCCGAACCATCCACTGCGCCAACACCGGGGCAATGACCGGCTGCGCCGAGCCCGGCAGCACCGTGTGGTACTCCACCGCCGACAATCCCAAGCGCAAATATCCCAACAGCTGGGAACTGACCCACACCCCGGACGGCCACTGGATTTGCGTCAACACCGCCCGCGCCAACCGCCTGGTTGAAGAGGCGATAAACCGGGATATCATCACAGAATTACAAGGCTATTCGTCACTGCGGACAGAAGTGAAGTATGGTAGTGAAAACAGCAGGATAGATATCCTGTTGACCGCTGATGACAAACCGCCGTGCTATATTGAAGTGAAAAGCGTCACCCTGCTGCAAAACGGACAAGGTTTTTTCCCCGATGCCGTCACCACCCGGGGCCAGAAACATTTGCGAGAGTTGATTGAAGTGGCACAAAGCGGAAACCGAGCCATACTTTTTTTTGCAATTTTGCATTCGGGGATTGAAAACGTAGCCGCGGCGCACCATATAGACCCGGTCTACCATCAGTTAATTCAACAAGCAGAACAGGCAGGCGTTGAGATCATCGGTTACAAAGCGGTATTGAACCCAGATGAGCTCTATTTAAGCAACCGCATAGATTTCCATCAACCGCTGTGAAAAATGATGCTTTCTTCACATTGGTATAAAATTGAAGATATGCAGCAATTGCCTCACATAACCCTTTCTGCTATAGATACCGCCCAAAATTAACCAGTGACGGTTATTAGGTATATTAGGAGATGCTATATGCCAGAGAGCAACGTTAAGAAATCGCTAGGCATCCTGGCTATTGCTGGGGTTGAGCCTTATCAGGAAAAAGCCGGCGAAGAGTATATGGGTGAAGCTCAGCTAGAGCACTTCCGCAAAATTCTTGAAGCCTGGCGTAACCAACTTCGTGAAGAAGTTGGCCGTACGGTGAACCACATGCAGGATGAAGCCGCAAACTTTCCTGATCCTGTGGATCGCGCTGCACAGGAAGAAGAGTTCAGCCTTGAACTACGTAACCGTGACCGCGAACGCAAACTGATCAAGAAGATTGAAAAGACGCTTCAACGTATTGAGGATGACGACTTTGGCTTCTGTGATTCTTGCGGTGTCGAGATCGGGATCCGTCGCCTGGAAGCGCGCCCGACTGCCGAACTGTGCATCGACTGCAAAACACTGGCTGAAATCAAAGAAAAGCAGATGGCCGGTTAATCCGACCCAGCAATGATCTGCGACAGTAATACCGAAGGGGGAGCGGCAAGCTCCCTCTTTCCTTTTTCTGATGATCGGTTTATGAGCTTAAGCACCCCTTATATCGGCCGCTTTGCCCCGTCGCCATCCGGCCCGCTTCACTTCGGCTCCCTGGTCGCCGCCCTCGGCAGCTACCTGCAAGCCAAATCCCGGCAAGGCCGCTGGCTGGTCCGGATGGAAGATCTTGACCCGCCCCGGGAAATGCCCGGTGCCGCCGACGACATCTTGCGTACTTTAGAGGCCTACGGCTTTGAATGGGATGGCCCGGTAATGTACCAGAGCCAGCGCCACGACGCTTATCAAGCCCAAATCGACGCCTGGTTGCACAGCGGCACCGCCTACTATTGCCGCTGTACCCGCAAGGAAATCAAAGCTGCCGGGGGATTTTACCCGGGAACTTGCCGAACCCGTCACCACAGTGCTGAAAACAGTGCCGTCCGGTTGCGGGTCGATACCCCGATCACCCATTTCCATGATATCCTCCACGGCCGGATTGAAATCCCGCCGGCTCTGGCGCAGGAAGACTTTATTATTCATCGCCGGGACGGGCTCTATGCCTATAACCTCGCCGTGGTGTTGGATGATATCGCCCAAGGCGTCACCGAAGTGGTGCGCGGTGCCGACCTGATCGACCCGACCGGCCGTCAAATCGGACTCTACCGTCAGTTGGGCCAGCCGGAAGTCAGCTACCTTCACTTGCCCCTGGCAGTCAGCGAAAACGGCAATAAATTGTCGAAGCAGAACCATGCACCGGCGATTGACAAGCACAATCCGGCCCCGGCCCTGGTTCAGGCCATGGCATTTTTGGGGATGGCGCCACCTGCCGATCTGGCAGCCAGCAGCCTGGACACAATCCTGCGCTGGGGGTGCCAGAACTGGCACGTTGCAAAACTGCCACAAACTACAGCCATCACGCTGGCATTCTAAAATGTCCGGCCGTGATATATCATATGCGGCTGTCTATAACATCCGAGCCACATAAATGAGGTGTATTATCTTTAATCGAGTAGCCAGCTTTTGCCGTAAGGTATTGAATCGACAAAGCAGTACTCATGCTACCGAGGACTTGACCTTGCAAATTTATCAACGCCAAGAGCACGGTATTTCCCGTAAAGATATCAGCGAAAACGCGCTGAAGGTACTTTATCGTCTCAACAAGGCCGGTTATGACGCTTATCTGGTTGGCGGCGGCGTCCGCGATCTGTTACTGAATCAGACGCCGAAAGATTTCGACATCGCCACCAATGCCACCCCGGAAGAGATCAAAAAACTCTTTCGCAACTGTCGCCTGATCGGCCGGCGTTTCCGCCTGGCACATATTCTGTTTGGCCGCGATGTCATCGAGGTTGCCACCTTCCGTGGCCACCATGCCGAGACCAAGCCATCCGGTAATATCAAACAACAGGTTGCTGCTCAGAGCAACGAAGGCATGCTGCTGCGTGACAATGTCTACGGCACCATCGATGAAGATGCCGAGCGCCGCGACTTTACCATCAACGCCCTGTACTACAACATCAAGGACTTCACGGTCTGCGACTATGCCAACGGGGTGCCGGACCTGGAAGCTCGGATCATCCGCCTGATCGGCGATCCGGAAACCCGCTACCGCGAAGATCCGGTCCGGATGCTGCGTGCCGTGCGCTTTGCCGCCAAACTGGACATGGACATCGAGCCGAACACCGCCGAGCCGATCCAGCGCCTGTCGAGCCTGCTGCAGGATATTCCGCCGGCACGTCTGTTTGAAGAAAGCCTCAAGCTGCTGCAATCGGGCAACGGTCTGGCCACTTATAAACTGCTGCGCGAGTACAACCTGTTCCAGCAACTGTTCCCGATCCTGGCTGAACACTTCACTGAAGATCACAGCAGCCCGGCCGAGAAAATGCTGGAGCATATCCTGGCCGCGACCGATGCCCGCATCGCCGAAGAAAAACGGGTCAACCCGGCCTTTATGTACGCCGCGATGCTGTGGTATCCGATGACCACCCGTGCCGAAGAAATTTCGGTCACCGGCGGCCTGTCCTACTACGACGCCTTTATGGTGGCGGCCAACGATATTCTGGATGAGCAGGTCAAAACCATTGCCATCCCACGCCGCTTTACCACCACCGCGCGGGACATCTGGCAACAGCAGCTGCGCTTTAGCCGTCGCAGCGGCAAGCGCTCCTTTAAAATGCTGGAACATCCGAAATTCCGTGCGGCATATGACTTCCTGGAAATGCGCGGTCAGTTTGAAGGCAAAGACGTTGCCACACTGGCGGCCTGGTGGCGCGATTTCCAGTCAGCGGATCGCACCCAGCGCGGCAATATGGTGCAGCAACTGAACGAGGGCACCGGCCAGCGTCGCCGTCGCCGTCCGCCGCGCCGTAAAAAACCACAAGCGAAATCATCATGATCCGAGCGTATATCGCAATCGGCAGTAACCTGGGCAACCCGGTCGGGCAAGCCCGTGAAGCGATGGCGGCCTTAAGCGCCGCCCCGGGAATTGAGGTGGTCGCCGAGTCGTCGCTGTACAGCAGTACACCGATGGGACCGCAGGACCAGCCGGATTACATCAATGCTGTCGTCGCCGTCGACACTACGCTGACGCCGCTTGAGCTGCTGGATCAAACCCAAGCGATCGAACTGGCCCATGGCCGGGTTCGCAAAGCCGAGCGCTGGGGGCCGCGTACCCTGGATCTCGATATCATCCTGTATGGCGATCTGATTCATGAGTGCGAGCGGCTGACCGTCCCGCACTACGGCATGAAGGTCCGGGAATTTGTCCTGTACCCGCTGGCAGAGATCGCCCCGGATTTAATCCTGCCGGATCAGAGCGTATTGCAAACGCTGCTGACTCAGGTAGACCGCAACAGCCTTGCCATCTGGCACGACTAGCCGTTGCAATAGGGAAAGGGAAAAGTAATGAAGAAAATCACAATCAATGACCTGATGACATGGAAGAAAGAAGGTCGTAAATTTGCATCGGTTACCGCCTATGATGCCAGTTTCGCCCAGCTGTTCGAGCAGCAAGGTGTACCGGTACTGCTGGTCGGTGACTCGCTGGGCATGGTGCTGCAAGGCAAGCCGGATACCCTGCCGGTGCTTGTCGCGGATGTCGCTTACCACACCCGATGTGTGCGTACCGGCAGCCCGAACGCGCTGCTGATGGCAGATATGCCGTTTATGAGTTATAGCACCCCGGAGCAGGCCTGTGACAATGCCGCGGAGCTGATGCGCGCAGGCGCCAACATGGTCAAGCTGGAAGGCGGTGCCTGGCTGGCAGAAACCGTTTCGAAGCTGACCGAGCGCGCGGTGCCGGTCTGTGCTCACCTGGGCCTGACCCCACAGTCGGTCAACATTTTCGGCGGCTATAAAATCCAGGGGCGTGATGCGGACCACGCCGAGCAAATGGTCAAAGATGCTATTGTGCTGCAAAAAGCCGGCGCCCAGATCATTTTGCTGGAGTGTGTCCCGGCCGGCCTGGCCGAACGCATTACCCAGGCGGTGGATGTCCCGGTGATCGGGATTGGTGCGGGCAATGTGACCGATGGTCAAATCCTGGTCATGCACGACATGTTTGGCATTTCAGCCAACTATATGCCGCGTTTCTCCAAAAACTACCTGGCAGAAACCGGCGAGATGCGTGCCGCCGTAACCAAATACCTGGAAGAAGTCGAAGCCGGTGTCTTCCCGGGTCCAGAGCATACCTTTGAGTAAGGAATAACAATGCAAACATTCGCTGAGATTGCCCCGATCCGAGAACAAATCCGGGCCTGGCGCCGTGACGGCCGCCGGATTGCCTTTGTTCCGACCATGGGCAACCTGCATGAAGGCCACCTAACCCTGGTTCGCAAAGCACGCGAGCTGGCAGACGTGGTCGTGGTGAGCATTTTTGTCAACCCAATGCAGTTCGACAAAGCCGACGACCTGAACAACTATCCGCGTACGCTGGATGACGACCTGGCCAAACTCAATACAGAAGGTGTGGAGCTGGTCTTTACCCCGACGCCGGAAATCATGTACCCGCAGGGGCTGGATCGCCAGACCTCCGTCGATGTCCCGGGCCTGTCAACCATGCTTGAGGGTGCCCTGCGCCCGAGCCACTTCCGCGGCGTTTCCACCGTGGTGACCAAACTATTCAACATCGTCCAGCCGGATCTGGCCTGCTTTGGCGAAAAAGACTACCAGCAGCTAGCCCTGATCCGCCAGATGGTGACCGATATGGCGATGGACATCGAAATCATCGGCGTACCGACCGTGCGGGAGATGGACGGCCTGGCAATGAGTTCGCGCAATGGCTATCTCACAGTCGACGAGCGCCAGCGCGCCCCGGTCCTGGCCCGAAGCATGCGCTGGATCAGCAGCCAGATCCGTGGCGGCCGCAATGATTTTGCCGACATCATCGTCGATGCCAACGATCAGCTCCGAGCCGCCGGTCTGCAACCGGATGAAATTTACATCCGCGATGCCGCCACCCTGCAGCCGATCAGCGAGTCCACCCAGCAGGCCGTCATCCTGATGTCAGCCTTCCTCGGCAATGCCCGTCTGATCGACAACCAGGTGGTTGAGCTGGCCCAACCGGCAGCGGCCACGGAAGAGTAAGTCGCACCCGACACATCGCATAAAAAAATCCCGGCTTCTGGCCGGGATTTTTGTTTGGCGTTTTTTGTTTAGCGTTATTTATTTGAAGAACATGGCCGGATTAAGAGCGCAAACCAATCCCGCGTGAAATCAGGTAATGGCAAATCGCATACAAGATGGCGACAAACACCCCCAGTACGCTGAACGAAGTCACAATCCCGACATCAGACACGCCCAGGAAACCGTAACGGAACGCATTGACCATGTAGACAATCGGATTGAGTTTCGACACGCCCTGCCAGAACTCAGGCAGCAAGCTCAGGGAATAGAACACGCCCCCCAGATAAGTCAGTGGGGTCAGGACAAAGGTCGGAATAATACTGATGTCATCAAACGTTTTGGCATACACCGCATTGATCAGCCCGCCTAAAGAAAACACAATGGAAGTCATCAGCACAGTCGCCACGATGACGCCCAGGTGGGCAATCTGTAAATCAACAAACAGCAGCGACACCACCGAGACAATCAGGCCGACCCCCAAACCGCGCAGCACCCCGCCCCCGACATAACCGGCAATAATTACGAAATTCGGCACCGGCGCGACCAGCAGCTCTTCAATATTGTGCTGGAACTTGGCGCTGAAAAATGACGAGGCCACGTTGGAGTACGAGTTGGTGATCACCGACATCATGATCAGCCCCGGCACGATGTACTCCATATAGGTAAACCCGCCCATTTCCCCGATCCGGCTGCCGATCAGGCTACCAAAAATGATGAAATACAGCGTCATAGTGATCGCGGGCGGGACCATGGTCTGGATCCAGATCCGGGCAAACCGGTTTACTTCTTTGGTGATCAGGCTCTTAAACGCCACCCAGTACTGGTATCTCATGGCTGCTCCTTCTTCTCTGCGGCCACCAGGCTGACAAATAATTCCTCCAGGCGGTTGGCTTTGTTGCGCATCGACAACACCTCAACCCCCTGCGCACTCAACTGGCTGAACACCGTATTCAGTCCGGTGCCTTTCGGCACATCAATCTCCAGGGTATGGTTATCCGGCAGTTTCCACTGCACGCCGTCCAGCGACGGCATGTTGCCGTTGAGCTTGATATCCAGAATAAAGGTCTCTACCTCCAGCTTGCTCAATAACGCTTTCATGCTGGTATGCTCAATCAGTACCCCATGGTTGATGATCCCGATATTGCGGCACAGCATCTCCGCTTCTTCCAGGTAATGAGTGGTCAGGATAATGGTGATCCCCTGGCGGTTGATCTCGCGCAGGAACACCCACATCGAACGGCGTAGCTCAATATCAACCCCGGCCGTCGGCTCATCAAGGATCAGCAGCTTCGGCTCGTGCATCAGGGCACGGGCGATCATCAGACGGCGCTTCATCCCACCCGACAGGTTCCGAGCCCGCTCATGACGTTTCTCCCACAAGTTCAGTTGCTTGAGGTACTTTTCCGCCCGCTCGCGGGCCAGGGCTTTCTCCACCCCGTAGTAACCGGCCTGATTCACCACAATCTGTTCGACCGTCTCGAACTGGTTGAAATTAAATTCCTGCGGCACCAACCCCAATTGGTTTTTCGCCTCAACCACCTGGCTGTCGAGGTCGTAGCCAAACACTTTCACCGAGCCGGATGTCTTGTTAACTAACGAGCTGATAATCCCAATGGTGGTCGACTTACCGGCACCATTGGGACCGAGCAAAGCGAAAAAGTCACCTTCCTCAACGTTAAGTGTCATATTTTTCAATGCCTTAACGCCACCCTTGTAAGTTTTACTTACATTTTTTATTTCCAGTGCGTTCATAAAATACGATCTTTGTGTTAGAAATTTTCTACAGGCGAGCAACTAATCCGATTTGCTTACTGACTCGCTTGTGTATAGTAAAGCCGATTTACATAATATTTTGCGATCCTGCACCTTGTGCTTCGCGAAAACGCACAGAGCGAGATCGCTTGTTGCAACCGTCGTGAGGCGTTATGTAAGTGGGTGATTCCTATCGGGATAACGACTGTATCAAACTAAGGCACCAACATGGCAGATATTAAGCAGCTCTTTGCAAATAATCTTTCCTGGTCAGAAAACATTAAGGAAGAAAAGCCTGAGTTTTTCTCCCATCTGGCCAAATCCCAACATCCGGGATACCTGTGGATCGGCTGTGCCGACAGCCGGGTGCCGGCAGAGCGACTGACCGGCCTGGACTCCGGCGAGCTATTCGTCCACCGTAACGTTGCCAACCAGGTTATTCATACCGACCTCAACTGCCTCTCCGTCGTCCAATACGCCGTGGACGTGCTCAAGGTCCGCCACGTCATCGTCTGCGGCCACTATGGCTGTGGCGGGGTTGCCGCTTCGATTGACAACCCGCAGCTGGGCCTGATCAACAACTGGCTGCTGCACATTCGCGATCTATACCTGAAACACCGCAGCGAGCTGGAAGCCCTGCCGCGCGAGCAGTGGAGCGACAAGCTGTGCGAAATCAACGTTGCCTCCCAAGTCTACAACTTGGGTAACTCGACCATCATGCAGCAAGCCTGGGAGCGGGGTCAGCAAATCAAGATCCACGGCTGGGTGTACGGGATTGAAGACGGTATTCTGCGTGATCTGGGCGTTTCCGCCACCAGCCGCGAAGGCCTGGAAGAGGCTTACGCCAACGCGATGGCCAAGATTCTGCCGGGTGCCAAAGTCTGAGTGACCAAGCCAGCCCCAACATGAAAAAAGCGACCGCAAGGTCGCTTTTTTGTCTCCGGAGGTCCGATTAACCTTCCAGCGGAATCACTTTGCCGATGTAAGGCAGGTGACGGTATTTCTGTGCATAGTCGATCCCCACGCCAACGACGAACTCATCCGGGATCGTAAAACCAACCCACGCCACGTCGACGGGTACTTCACGACGCTCTGGCTTATCCAGCAGCGTACAGATACGGATCGACTTCGGCTCACGCAGCGTCAGAATTTCGCGCACCTTGTTCAGGGTATTCCCGGTGTCAATAATATCTTCCACCAGCAGTACGTCTTTACCTTTGATGTCATCATCCAGATCTTTCAGGATCCGGACATCGCGGTTACTTTCCATGGTATTGCCGTAGCTTGAGGCGGTCATGAAGTCGACTTCATGCGTCAGATGAATGGCACGCGCCAGATCAGCCATAAATACGAACGAACCACGTAGCAAACCTACCATTACCAGATTTTCTGAATCCTTGTAATGTTCTGTAATTTGTTGCCCCAGCTCTTGAATACGCGCCTGAACATCCTGCTCAGAAATCATCACTTCAACGGTATGTTTCATTTTTTTCTCCATCAGGACAGCGACAACGGCCGCCTGTCGGCTAACTTTTCTCAACGGATCTCTATTCTAACATCCCTCACACACAATAGTTATTTTTCAAAGTTGTCAATTATATGATACAGTTTGTATAAAACCAGTTTGATTGCAACCACGCGCTGCTGTAAAGTTATCATTTAAAACAACTATATAACTTCACGCACCATGATCATGGCTAGGGAATAAGCGAAATGGATACGATCGTCAAAAAAACCAGAACTCGTCTGTCACCCGAAAAAAGAAAGCAGCAACTGCTGGATTTTTCATTAGAAGTGTTCGCCCGACGCGGTATCGGCCGGGCCGGCCACGCAGACATCGCCGAAATGGCCAATGTCTCTGTCGCAACGGTGTTTAACTACTTTCCGACCCGGGAAGCGCTGGTCGAGCAAGTACTGAGCCAGGTAGAAAACCGTTTCAATCAAGTCCTGACCGACTGCCTGGGCGCAGACAACCGGCCGCTCTATGCGCGCCTGACCTGCTTCACGGATAACCTGATTGATGCCGTCATCGAGCAGCAGGACTGGCTGAAAGTCTGGTATGAATGGAGCACCTCGGTGCGCGATGAAATCTGGCCGCAGTTTGTCAGCAGCAATAAAGCCAATCACGAGCGAATCGTCGAAATGTTTGCCCAGGGCATCAACAATCAGGAAGTTGAAAACCCACGCAACGCCGAAGAGCTGACCTGGCAACTGCATGGCATCTGCTATGTGCTGTACCTGCAGAGCAACATCAGTCCGGATCCGGAGGCGATGCGCCAGCAAGCCGATTCACACATCGCAGCGCTGCTCGGGAAATAATCTCCCCCCCGGTATCGTCACTTCCCCACGGGCGAACCGTGCAAGATCAAACAGGCCAGCATGATGCTGGCCTGATTTATTCTGATGCGCCGGATATTATACCAATCACAGTAAGTCAGTGATCAGAAATAGCGTCGGAAAAATGCTTGATAACAAGCATAATTTTTCGATAAGCAGTTATTCTACAATCAAAAATTCTAACGCAGTTATCGAGCGTTTTAACAAGCTAGAATGACCCCTTATTGACTACGATTGGTATTAACTAGCCGCCGCAAACACCACCGGCTCATGCGGCTCTACAGCCACATCCACCCGCTGACCGGTCTGCAGGATCAAATTGGAATTCACCACCAGGTTGTAACCCTGGAAGTCCACAGTATAGCGGCAGCTGTCTCCCATAAACAGCTGCTCGGTGATCACCCCTTCCCCGTTTTCAGCCGGCGCAACCTTGAGGTTCTGAGGCCGGATCAACCACTCAACGCTGGTTTTTGCCGCAGCCGGCTGTTTCGAAGGCAGGTTCATGGTACCGAACGGCGTCATCAGATGGTTGTGCTGCAGCGTCGCGGGCAGGTAAGAGCCCGAGCCCAAAAATTCAGCGACAAAACGGCTGCTCGGTCGGTAATAAAGCTCGGTCGCCGTCCCAAATTGCTCGATCACCCCCTGATTCATCACCGCCATCCGATCAGCAAACGCAAACGCTTCTTCCCGGCTGTGAGTCACGAAGATCGCCGTCACGCCCTGGGCCTTGAAAATACGCCGGATCTCCTTGATCAGGCCGTGACGGACCTGGGTATCAATGTTGGAAAACGGCTCATCGAGCAAAATCAGATCCGGCTCGCTGGCCAGCGCCCGGGCAATCGCCACCCGTTGCTGCTGCCCGCCCGACAGCTGGTGCGGATAACGGCCGCCCAGACCATCCAGGTGCACCAGCGTCAGCATTTCCTGCACTTTGCCGGCGACTCGCGACTTCTCCCAACCTTGCAACCCAAACGCGATATTTTCCGCCACAGTCAAATGCGGGAACAGCGCGTAGTCCTGGAAAATCATCCCGATATTGCGCTTTTCCGGCGGCAGCCAGGTATGCTGATCGGCAATGGTCCGGCCGTGGATATGGATCTCCCCCTGTTCCAGCGGAAGCAACCCGGCAATGGCTTTGAGCAAAGTGGTTTTACCGCAACCACTGGCGCCCAGCAGACACACAATTTCATTGTCTTCCACCGGCAGCGAGAGATTCTGCAGCACCGGCTGTCCCTGATAGCAGCAAGTGAGGTTGCGAACGGATAATGCATGGCTCATCAGTGTTTCTTCTCCAAAGATCGGTTCACCATCACCAGTGGGATCAAGCCGACCATCACCAGTAAGATCGCTGGCAAGGCGGCCAGCTCCAGCTGCTCATCGGAAGCAAAGTTAAAGACATAGGTTGCCAGGGTTTCGAAGTTAAACGGCCGAAGCAGCAAAGCGGCGTTGAGCTCTTTCATCGACTCGATAAACACCAGCAGACCGGCAATCAGGCATCCGCGTCGGATCAGCGGCAAGTGCACCCGCCGCAACATCCGGGTGGATGCATAACCCATAGTTTTGGCAGCCATATCCAGCGACGGCGAGACCTTGGTCAAGCTGCTTTCAATACTGCCGATCGCCACCGCCGCAAACCGGACTACAAACGCAAAAATAATCGCCACCATAGTCCCGGAAAAGACCAGGCCAGGACGGGACAGTCCCAAGTGGTTCGCGATATCATTGATCAGGTGATCGGCCTGGGTCAGCGGGATCATCACCCCGATCGCCAGTACCGTACCCGGCACGGCGTAGCCCAGCGAAGAGATCCGGATCGGCACCAGCGTCATTCGTCGCCCGTCCAGACGACGATAGAAATTCACAATCAGCGCCAGCAACACCGCCAGCACCGCTGCTACCAGCGACACCTGCAGGCTGTTGAGACTGTACTCCCGGAACTCCGGCGTCCAGCTGTCCGCAAAATAATGCCAGGCATAATACCCCAACTGGATCAGCGGCAAGGCAAACGCTCCCGCGACCAGCCCCCAGCACCAGCACATGGCCAGCCACTTGCGGGGACCGCGCAACACATAACGTACATCGTCGCCATGCTCCATCTCCTGCTGGAACAGTTTCTGTTTCCGGCGGCTGAACCGCTCGGCACTGATCAGCAAAAAGATCACCATCAGCATGATGGCCGAGATCTTGGCGGCCGCATTCAGGTTCGAATAGCCCAGCCAGGTATCATAAACCGCCGTGGTCAGGGTGTTGACGGCAAAATAGCTGACGGTGCCGAAGTCGCCCAGGGTTTCCATGGCAACCAGCGACAAACCCACCGCGATGGAAGGACGCGCCAGCGGCAATGACACCCGACGGAAACTCTCCCAGGGCGTACATCGCAACAAGCGGGCCGACTGCAGCAGGCTGGTACTTTGCTCCAAAAAGGCAGCCCGGGCCAGCAGATAGACGTAAGGATAGAGCACCAGCGCCAGCACCATGCTGGCCCCGCCCAGCGAGCGAATATCCGGGAACCAGTAGTCATGAACGCTTTGCCAGCCAAAGCTGTCGCGAAGGAAAATCTGGATCGGACCGGCATAGTCAAACCAGTCGGTGTAGATATAGCCGATAATATAGCCCGGCATCGCCAGCGGCAGCACCAGCGCCCACTGCAGGATTTTCTCGCCCGGCAGCCGGCACATTGCCATGACCCAGGCCGCCGGCAAACCAAAGATCAGGGCCAGTACCATCGTGGAGACGACAAGCCAGAAGGTGTTGGCAGTGTAAGTTGCCATCACCGTGCCCATCAGGTGGGAAAACACTTCATCGCTTTCCCCGGCAGCTGTGTAGAAGATGGCGACGATCGGCAAAACCAGCAGCAGGGACAGTCCCCAGCCACTGGTTTGCCAGCACAAAAATTTCTCTTTCATTGCGGACTAAATACCTTTTGCAATCACGTTATGGTGCCCGGACAACCGCTGGCGACGTCCAATTCGCATCCCCGCCGTCAAAAAGAGGATGAAAGTACCATAAGTTATTGGAAAAGATACCAAGCCTCAAACAAAAATGGGGCAATACGCCCCATTTTAAGCCAACTTACAGGTCGAACTTCACTTCATCCAGTAGTTTGATCGCTGCACTGTGGTAATCCGCAACTTTTTCCAGGGAGACCTGGTCCGCACGGAAATCACCCCAGGAGGCAACCAGTTCAGAGCGCTCAACCCCAGGTTTCACCGGGTACTCAAAGTTCACTTCAGCATACATGTGCTGCGCGGTATCATCCGTCAGAAACTCCATCAGCTTCTGCGCATTGGCTTTGTTCGGGGCATATTTAGCCATGGCCATGCCGCTGACGTTCACGTGCGTACCGTTGGCTTTCTGGCCCGGGAAGTTGATGTAAACCGCTTCAGCCCAAGACTTTTGCTGCTCGTCGTTGACCATCTTGCCCAGGTAGTAGCTGTTGCCGATGGCCAGATCACACAGGCCTTCCTTCACCGCTTTCACCTGCGCACGGTCGTTGCCTTGCGGTTTACGCGCCAGGTTTGCTTTCACGCCTTCCAGCCACTGCTTCGCTTCGGCTTCACCGTGGTTAGCAATCATGGCAGAGACCAGCGAGATGTTGTACGGGTGCTTCCCAGAACGCGTACAGATCTTGCCTTTCCACTCCGGCTTCGCCAGATCCATGTAGTCGAAATCGGCTGGCAGACGGCCCACGCGATCACGGGATGAATAGACGCTTCGCGTCCGCAGGGTCAGTGCAAACCACTCATCGTCAGAGTCACGGTATTGCGCCGGCACATTCTTATCAATGATGTCGCTATCCACGGCCTGAACCAGTTTCTTGTCAGACAGTTCCACCAGACGGCTGATATCTGTGGTCAGCATCACGTCAGCCGGGCTGTATTCGCCTTCGCGCTGCAGCGCTTCTGCCAAACCGTTTTTGGCAAACTTCACGTTGACCTTAATCCCGGTTTCTTTGGTGAACTCTGCAAACATCGGTTCAACCAGGAACGGTTGGCGGTAGGAGTAGACGTTGACTTCTTCAGCTGCCATAGCAGCTTGTGGTGCAGCCAATCCCAGTAACATTGCTGATGCCAACAGCTTTTTCATTTATTCATCCCTCTTGGTGTAAAATCTAATGATAAGTTTTATCAATAGCAATTGATTATACTTTAGCACCGGTGAGAAACAATGCGCTGCAACAATTGAACATAAAAAAAAGCCGCGACATCGCGCGGCTTTTTTTTGATTTGTGATCTGAAGATATGGAACCGGTTTGATTTCAAATTCAACCTGTCAATCGTGGTCCGGCCTCTTCAGTTGCCATCAGGACCAAGCTCTTATTTAACGCTGACGAATTCAGGGTAGGCATCAATGCCACAATCGTGTAAGTCCATGCCGGCCATCTCTTCTTCTTCAGAGACCCGGATCCCGACCGTGGCTTTGAGAATCCCCCAGACCGCCAGGCTCATACCGAAGACCCAACCGAAGATCACCACCGCACCGAGCAGCTGCGCACCGAAGGTCGCATCGGCATTATTCAGCGGTACAACCATCAGGCCAAAGAAGCCGCACACACCATGCACCGAAATCGCCCCCACCGGATCGTCAATTTTCACTTTATCCAGACCGATGATGCTAAAGACCACCAGCGCCCCCGCAACCACACCAATCACCACCGCGGACAGCGGTGACGGTGACAGCGGATCAGCCGTAATCGCCACCAGACCGGCCAACGCGCCGTTCAGCACCATGGTCAGGTCAGCCTTGCCCCATGTTGTTTTACACACGGCCAGGGCTGCAATCGCACCCGCTGCGGCCGCTGCGTTGGTGTTGAGGAAGATCTGGCCCACGGCAGTGGCGTTTTCAAAGTCAGAGACCATCAGTTGCGAGCCGCCGTTGAAACCGAACCAGCCGAACCACAGGATAAAGGTCCCCAGGGTTGCCAGCGGCATGTTCGAGCCCGGGATCGGATGGATCTCGCCGTTTTTGCCATATTTCCCTTTTCGGGCGCCCAGCAGCAGAACCCCGGACAGCGCCGCCGCCGCACCGGCCATGTGCACAATCCCAGAGCCGGCAAAGTCGCTAAAGCCTGCTTCAGACAGGAAGCCGCCGCCCCAGGTCCAGTAGCCTTCAATCGGATAGATAAACGCGGTCAAAATGACAGAGAAAATAAGAAACGACCACAGTTTCATCCGCTCAGCCACGGCACCGGAAACCACGGACATCGCCGTGGCCACAAAGACCACCTGGAAGAAGAAATCCGATTCCAGCGAGTGATCCGCGCCGTCGGCCTGGCTGCCGATCAGGGTACCGAACGAAGGCAGCCAGCCGCCTTCCCCGTTATCCACATACATAATGTTGTAACCAACAATCAGGTACATGGTGCAGGCAATCGCGTACAGACAAAAGTTTTTAGTCAGGATCTCGGTGGTATTTTTCGAGCGGACCAGCCCGGCTTCCAGCATGGCAAACCCGGCTGCCATCCACATCACCAGTGCCCCTGACATCAGGAAAAAGAATGTGTCGAGCGCGTAGCGCAGCTCTGTTACGGTTGTCGTTAGTTCCATGGTCATTATCCCCTTCTCACTCGATACTTATAATGCTTCCAGATCGGTCTCGCCGGTACGGATCCGTACGGCATGATCGAGGTCGTAAACAAAAATCTTACCGTCACCAATCTTGCCGGTTTGCGCCGCTTTGGTAATGGCTTCAATAATGGCATCCAGGTTTTCGGCCTGGGTGGCGATTTCCAGTTTGACCTTCGGCAGGAAATCGACTTGGTATTCCGCACCCCGATACAGCTCGGTGTGCCCTTTCTGGCGTCCAAATCCCTTGACCTCAGACACGGTCATCCCCTCAACACCGACATCCGCCAACGCCTCGCGCACGTCGTCCAATTTGAAGGGTTTGATAATTGCGTTAATTATTTTCATTGCCTGCTCCTTAACCTGTATACGCCATTCCTCTCACACAGGTTAATTAACAAGCTTTGTGCCAGTTTTTTATTTCCTTTTTTATCAGCAACTTATTAAGACAGCACTCAAGAACAAAAAAAAGGCTGCACCAACAAGGTGCAGCCCTTTCACTGAAAAGAAGCAATTGATTACCCTGGGGAATAGCCTGATTAAAAACGGATCACAAAGGCACGCCAGGCTTGCAGCATTTGTTCAAAATCCTCAAAGCCACACAGCGCCATGCATTCTTCATCGTAAAAATGCATGTCGTCATCCAGCTCTGTGTCATCTTCAGAAAACAGATAGTTAGCCTGAACCAGCGCTTCATTGTCCTGAAGGCTCAGGGTCAGTTCCTCCCCGACCTGCCGCCACTCCCGGGAGCTGTTTTTCAATGCACCAATCTGGGACAGGATGTGTTCGACCTTCTCCAAATCCCGGCCGACTTCTTCGATCAGCCAGCGCCCCAGCGCTTCGTGTCCCATGGAGAAGATGGCGTGGTAGGTGCCGTCCAGGGTGTTTTTCTTAAATTCGTAATCCATCGCTCTCTCCGAGAATCGCGTTTGCCGCCCGGCCCGGTTCCGTCCTCAGCTACAGGCTTGATACAATGAGAAATAACCCGAACACAGCATGCGCCTCACAGGCGATGCGGGTCATGCCAAACTGAGGTCATCGATGGTCCGTTTTTTCATGAGGAAAAATCGCCACATCGTTTTTCAGGTTGGTCCAGAGACCGCACATTGTCAGGATCTGGCGCCAAAATGCAACTCACGATGCAAACGCCGACAATTCACCCATGTAAGCCGCTCAGGAAAGGATAGAGAACATGAAAATCGTCATCGCGCCGGACTCGTATAAAGAAAGCCTGACAGCCATGGAAGTGGCCACCGCCATTGAAGCTGGGTTTCGTCAGGTGCTGCCGGATGCCGACTACCGGAAACTCCCGATGGCGGACGGCGGTGAAGGAACCGTGCAGGCGCTGATTGATGCCACCGGCGGGACCCGGATTGAAACCACGGTCACCGGCCCGCTCGGCACACCGGTGCCGGGATTCTTCGGCCTGCTGGGAGACGGCAGCACCGCGGTGATCGAGATGGCCGCAGCATCCGGCCTGCATCTGGTGCCCCCCGCGCAGCGAAACCCGCTGCTGACCACCTCCTACGGGACCGGCGAGCTGATCAAAGCGGCTCTGGAGCTGGGCGTCGGTAAAATCCTGCTCGGCATTGGCGGCAGCGCCACCAATGACGGTGGCATCGGTATGGCCCAGGCCCTGGGGATCCGTCTGCTTGATCGGGACGGTCAGGACCTCGGCGCCGGTGGTGCGGCCCTGGGCCGACTCGCCACCATCGATCCGGGCCCGCTCGACCCGCGCCTTGCCGCCGTCACTCTGGAAGTCGCCTGCGATGTCGACAATCCGCTGTGCGGACCAACAGGCGCCTCAGCCGTGTTCGGTCCACAAAAAGGCGCGACACCGGCCATGGTGACACAGCTCGATGCCAACCTGACGCACTATGCAGCGATCATCCATTCGCAGCTTGGACGAGACGTGAAAGATATCCCGGGCGCCGGCGCCGCCGGTGGGCTGGGTGCGGCGCTGCTGGGATTGCTGGACGCCAGCCTGCGGCCGGGCATTGAGATCGTGACCGAAGCTGCCGGGCTGGCAGACGCCGTCCGGGATGCCGACTGGGTGATCACCGGCGAAGGCCGGATCGACAGCCAGAGCATTCACGGCAAAACGCCGGTCGGGGTGGCCCGCATTGCCAAACAGTTCCAGCGGCCGGTGATTGCGATCGCCGGCAGCCTTGCGCCGGACGCCCACATGGTCCATCAGCACGGTATTGATGCCGTCTTCAGTGTGGTGCCGGGCGCCATGCCACTCGAACAGGCTTTGGCCGAAGCCGCATCCAACGTCGAAGCCACCGCACGCAATATCGCCGCGCTGATCCAGTTGCAACACGGCCGCTGACCGACATCGTCGGCGGACGAGGACAAGAAACACGGCCATAAAACAAACGGTTATAAAAAAGGGGAAGCCATCCGGCTTCCCCTGCGTTGTTCCGATTCAATCAGATGATGTTAGACCGCAGCCTGAACAATCACCTCATCGGCTTTCTTGGTGTAGCTGTCCATGCGATGGAAGTTCAGGTAACGATAAGTATCGGCAGCCGTCGCATCGATCTGCTTAGCATATTCCAGATACTCTTCCAGGGTCGGGATCCGGCCCAGAATCGCCCCCACCGCCGCCAGCTCGGCAGAAGACAGGTAAACATTCGCCCCGGTTCCCAGACGGTTCGGGAAGTTCCGGGTCGACGTCGACATCACGGTTGCCTTGTCAGCAACACGCGCCTGGTTCCCCATACACAGTGAACATCCCGGGGTCTCAATCCGTACCCCGGCACGGCCGAAGATACCGTAGTAGCCTTCCTCGGTCAGCTGGTCACGGTCCATCTTCGTTGGCGGAGCCACCCACAGGCGGGTATCCAGCTGGCCACCAAATTTCTCCAGCAGCTTACCGGCAGCCCGGAAGTGGCCGATGTTGGTCATACACGAGCCGATGAACACTTCGTCAATGTCGGTGCCCTGGACTTCGGACAGCAGGCGCGCATCATCCGGATCGTTCGGCGCACACAGGATCGGCTCTTTGATCTCAGCCAGATCAATTTCAATCACGTGAGCATAGTCGGCGTCTTGATCCGCTTCCATCAGCTCAGGATTAGCCAGCCAGCCTTCCATCGCCGTGATGCGGCGCTCGATTGTACGGCGATCACCATAGCCTTCGGCAATCATCCATTTCAGCATCACGATGTTCGATTCCAGGTATTCTGCAACCGACGCTTGCGACAGTTTCACGGTACAACCGGCCGCAGAACGCTCTGCAGAGGCATCGGACAGCTCGAATGCCTGCTCAACCGTCAGGTGCTCTACCCCTTCGATTTCCAGGATGCGGCCGGAGAATTCATTGATCTTGCCGGATTTCTCAACGGTCAGCAGACCTTGCTGGATCGCGTAGTAAGGGATCGCATGCACCAGATCACGCAAAGTGATCCCCGGCTGCATTTCACCCTTGAAGCGCACCAGAATCGATTCCGGCATATCCAGTGGCATGACGCCGGTCGCCGCAGCGAACGCAACCAGGCCAGAGCCGGCTGGGAACGAAATCCCCAGCGGGAAGCGGGTGTGCGAGTCACCACCGGTACCGACGGTATCCGGCAGCAGCATGCGGTTCAGCCAGGAGTGAATCACACCATCTCCCGGACGCAGGGCAACACCGCCACGGTTCATGATGAAATCAGGCAGGGTGTGGTGCGTGACCACATCCACCGGCTTCGGATAGGCCGAGGTGTGACAGAATGACTGCATGGTCAGCTCAGCAGAGAAGCCCAGACAGGCCAAGTCTTTCAGCTCATCACGGGTCATCGGCCCGGTGGTATCCTGTGAACCAACGGTCGTCATCTTCGGCTCACAGTAAGTGCCCGGACGGATCCCGTCCACACCACAGGCTTTCCCGACCATTTTCTGCGCCAGGGTATAGCCTTTGCCGGTATCAGCCACGGCTTGCGGACGGCGGAACACCTCAGACGGCGCAAGGCCCAGGCTCTCACGTGCTTTATCCGTCAGGCCACGGCCGATGATCAGCGGGATCCGGCCACCGGCACGAACTTCATCGTACAGGACATCAGTTTTGAGTTTGAAGGTCGACAGCACTTCGTCGGTGCCGTGCTTACACACCTTCCCTTCAATCGGGTACAGGTCGATCACATCGCCCATGTTGAGCTTGGAAACATCCAGCTCAATCGGCAAGGCACCAGCATCTTCCATGGTGTTAAAGAAAATCGGCGCAATTTTACCGCCCAGGCAGTAACCGCCGGCGCGCTTGTTCGGTACAAAAGGAATATCCTCGCCCATGAACCACAGCACGGAGTTCGTCGCAGACTTACGGGAAGAGCCTGTCCCGACCACATCCCCAACATATACCAGCGGGTGGCCTTGCGCTTCCAGAGCCTTCAGTTGCTTGATTGGGCCAATCACGCCAGGTTGATCCGGGTGGATGCCTTCACGTTCGTTTTTAAGCATCGCCAGGGCGTGCAATGGGATATCCGGGCGAGACCAGGCATCCGGTGCCGGCGACAGATCATCGGTGTTGGTTTCACCGGTGACTTTGAATACGGTCAGCGTGACTTTCTCAGGCACTGGGTTCTTGCTCAGGAACCACTCCGCGTCAGCCCAAGACTGAAGCACTTGCTTGGCATGCACATTCCCCGCTTTCGCCTTCTCTTCCACATCGTAGAAAGCATCAAACATCAGCAGAGTATGGGACAACGCCTTCGCGGCAATCGGCGCCAGCGCGTCGTTGTCCAGCAGCGCGATCAGCGGCTCGATGTTATAACCGCCCTGCATGGTGCCCAGGAGCTCCGCCGCTTTTTCCTTGCTGACAATCGGCGACTCGGCTTCACCGTTGGCAACAGCGGCCAGGAAACCGGCTTTCACATAAGCGGCTTCATCAACACCCGGGGGAATACGATTTTCCAGAAGATCCAGCAAGAACGCTTCTTCGCCGGCCGGCGGATTTTTCAACAGTTCAACCAGGGCGGCAACCTGCTCAGCATCGAGTGGCTTTGCCACGACTCCTTCGGCGGCACGCTCTTCGACGTGTTTACGGTAGGCTTCAAGCACGACATATTCCTCATTGTTGGTTTGGCCGCGATGGCCAAACATCCTTGGACGTAATTGATCGTCTTCTGCATCCGGGTCTATTCTTGTTGTCCTTAGACGGCATCTTGGGCAGAAGGGACCAAAACCGTCTAGCGAGCATACCAGTTTTAACGTAAAATTAAAATCTACCCGTTTTATACAACATTCACATTTTTCGCATAATTTTGACCCATCTTCTGTCCGGAATTCCGGCGCGATTGACAAATCTTTTTCAAATAATCAGACAGATAGACATGTCTCTGCCATTACAGTGCGCCGCCAAAAAATAAGTAAACTGCATGATGACTCTGCTCCGTCTGACCATACGCCAGGATCAACGGGCCCAACGGTGTGGTCAAACCGGTAAACAGACTGCCGGCGAGATACAGCGGTGCGTCCCGCCAGGCAATGTCGTCATCGTTATACACACCGCCCCACTCCACCGAACTTCCCAGATAAATCGTTGATTTAAATAACCCTAAATCCTGCTCCAGCAAGTCATAGCGATAAACCAGAGCCGAGAAAACTTTGTTATTACCCGCCAAGCTGTTTTTCGGGATCCCGGACAGATTCAGAAAGCCGCCCAGCTCTTTGGGATCCAGCCGTAGATCTTCATCCGATTGCACCCGGCCCAACTCGGCTTTCCCCATCAGGGTATGGGGGCCAAAGCTGTAAGCCCCTTTCCATTTCACATCCAGGTGGAACGCAACATCACTCAGCTCCCGGCCGAGAAACTCACTGGTGTCGTCAGATGCCGCCAGCTCAACCTCAAACAGATTGCCGTGACGCGGCATCATAAAGTCATCCAGGGTATCGAGGTTATAGTTCAGATAACCAATCCGGCTCTCCCGGGTATCGGTGCCGACCCCGAAAATTTGCGGAAACTCGGTTTCCCCGTAAAGGTAGCGGGCACCGACGCGAAACTCCTGCCATAGCTCCGGCTGCCAGCCGAAGGACGCATCCAGCACGGTATCGGTATAGGTAGCGGAGACAAAATTCCCGATCTCTTCCAGGCTCGGCTCTTCGCCGAAACCGGTGATATTTTTCTCGGCCGAGATGTAATCCGCCCGCAACAGGCTGAACCAGGCCTGATCTTTCACAAACGGCAGATACAGCTCGGTGGCAATCCGTTTCTTGGTCCCGTATTCAAGTTCGGTCCGCCACTCCGCCCCCGCACCACTGAGGCCGGTAACGTTAAACGCAGCCCCGATGGAATAGTCGGTGCTGTTCTGGAAGTCATCTTCCAGGGCAAAACGGAAGTCGATAAAGTTCGGTCCCCAGCTCTTTTCCTTCACCTCGATCTGAACCACATTTTCGCCTTTGTCCTGCAGGATGCGATAATCCACCCGCTCAAACCGATCCAGCGCATAGAGGTTGCGCACCCCTTCAGCCAACGCCTCCGATCGGATCACTTTACCCGGCTTCAGAGCCAGCCGGTTCAAGAGCACCTGATCGGAGTAATGGCTGAGATTGACCAGCTTGATCTGATCGACCCGCAGTTGATCCAGGTAATTGAGTGCCCGGCGCTTGCGCTGCTTGCGATCGATGTACGTCTGGAACCACACCGGGTCCCCCAACTGCTGTAGTTTCAGTTTCGACGCCATCGCCGCCCGGTAGCCTTGGGCAAACGCTTCAGGCATCTTGTCGAAATCCGTGGTGGTGATCCCGCGAATGTCCGGGCGGATCACCGTATCTTGCTCGCTAAGCAACGCCAGCTGGCGCGCGGCATTATCCCGCACCATAAAATCCGTCAGCTGATCCATCACCGCGACATAATCTTCCAGCTCATCCCGGGTTTTGAACTCGTTACTGATATCGACGGCAATGATGATATCAGCCCCCATCTCCTGAACGACGGAGATCGGCAGGTTGTTGGTGATCCCGCCGTCCACCAGCAGACGGTCGTCCAGGGCCAGCGGCGGCAGGAGTCCGGGCACCGACATACTGGCCTGCATTGCCTCGGCCAGATCCCCCGCCTTCAGCACCACCGGCTCCAGCCGTTCGATATCGGTGGCAACCGCGCGAAACGGGATCGCCAGATCATCAAAACTACGCATCATCGGCAGGTTGCCTGAGGTCGATCGCAGGATCTCCCCCATCCGCTGGCCCTGCACGATCCCCCGGGGCACCTTCAGCTTCCAGAACTCGAACCCGACGCCACTGGTCACCTGGAAGCGATCTTCCTGCTGCTTTTCCCGCACCCGGCGCTCACTGCGCCGGACCCGATCTTCGTACCCGCTCACCCAGTCAACCGAGGTCATCAGTGCCTCGATCTCTTCGGCGCTCATCCCGGTCGCATACAGCCCGCCGACATAAGCCCCCATACTGGTACCGACCACGTAGTCCACCGGGATCTGCATCTCTTCCAGTGCTTTCAGCACCCCGATATGCGCAGCCCCTTTTGCCCCGCCCCCACCGAGCACCAGCCCGACCTTGGGCCGCTCGTCGGCCACCGCAGAAAATGAGTAAAAGATTGCTATTAGTGGAAGCAGGATCACTAAAGAAATGTAACGGATCGGCAGATAACTTACCGAAGAGAGATTTAGATCTGATGGCTGTTGTTGGGTCATTAGCAACTTTATCCGTGGACGACAGGCTCGTTCTTACTATACCGACGTTCATACTATACCGACGTTCATACTATACCGACTAGCTATAAGCGGGTTAAGCACTATGAAGTTCAACCAGTTAACGATTAAAAAGAAACTGATCATGGCGATGATTTTCGCCGTGCTGGCCTCGACCGCCCTGGTCGGGATCCTCAGCCAGCAACAAGCACGCCAGGTGGTCGAAGACCGGCTGCTCACCAGCGAACTTCCTGCAACCTTAATGCAGATACGCAATCACATTGACAAAGAAGTGTCAGCATTGCAATCCGCCGCACAGCAACTGGCGAACAACCGAATGATCAACGCATTGTTCGCGACCGAGGTGGCACCGCAGCAGGAAGCGCTGCTGATCAGCCAGCTCAATGACATCAAAGCGCAATACCAGCTGCTCGATGCCTCGATTGCCGATCGCCAGTCCGGCCAGTACTGGAACCAGAATGGCTTTCTGCGCCGTCTCAACCAGCAACAGGACAGCTGGTTCTACAACTTTACCGCCAGCGGTAACGCACACATGCTCAATGTGTTTCGCGAAGCCAACGGCGAACTCAAACTCTTCATCAACTACCAGCAACTACAGGGTCGCGGTATGGCCGGCCTCTCCCGCTCGATGGATGAGATGGTCGACTTTATTAACCAGTTCCGGCTGGAGCAAAGTGGCTATGTTTACCTGACCGATGCCGCAGGGATGATCCAGCTGCACAAAGATCAGCAGAAAATGGGACGCCGGGATCTGCGCCAGGAATACAGCCCGGCCGTGGCCCAGCAACTCCTGCGCAAGAACGACTTCAACCTGGCCCAGGTCCGTCTGGCCGGTCAGGAGCGTCTGCTGGCCACCAGCTATATTCCGTCGATGGACTGGTATGTCGTGGCTGAGCTGCCCAAAGAAGAAGCCTTTGCCGGGCTGAACCAGGCACGCGATCAGATCATGCTGCTGACCTTAGGCGTTGCTGCTGCATTTGCCCTGCTGGCGATCTGGCTCGGCACCAGCATCACCCGGCCGATTGAACAGCTGGCCAACGTGTTCAAGGATCTGGGAGAAGGCGAAGGCGATCTGCGCCGCCGGATTGAGGTCGAAGGCAAGGACGAAATTGCCCAGCTTTCCTCTGGCTTTAACAGCTTTATCAGCAAAATTCACCACTCGGTCCGGGAAGTAGCTGAAACCGGCATCGCCCTGCGCCATGCTTCGGAATCAGTTGCCTCGCAGGCGCAGCAGACACTGGATAACAGCCATAGCCAACGGGATCGCACTCTGCAGGTGGTTACCGCCATCAATCAAATGGGAGCCACCGTCAGTGAAATTGCCGGCAATGCCGCCCAGGCTGCAGAAGCTGCCCACAATGCCGATACCGAGACCCAGGGCGGCCAGCAGGTTGTCAGCCAGGCCCGTGATAACATCAACCAACTGGCACGGGATGTTGCTCAGGTGAGTGACGTGATTGGCTCACTGGCCAATAACACCCAGGCCATCGGCAGTATTCTGGATGTGATCCGCGGGATCTCTGAGCAGACCAACCTGCTGGCGCTCAACGCCGCCATCGAAGCCGCCCGGGCCGGAGAGCAGGGGCGCGGCTTTGCCGTCGTTGCCGACGAAGTGCGCAACCTGGCCAGCCGCACCGCAGCCTCGACCGACGAGATCCAGCAAATGATCAACCGCCTGCAGGAAGAAGCCGGCAACGCGGTGAATGCCATGGAGCAGAGTCGCCAGCTCACCTCGGACGGCGTTTCCTCTGCTGATGAAGCGTCCGGCGCGCTGGTGTCGATCGCCGAGCGGATCACCCTGATTTCGGACATGAACACCCAGGTCGCGACCGCAACCGAGGAGCAATCGACCGTGGTCAACGACATCAACTGCAATATCGAAGAGATCAACGACACCACCCAACGAACGGCAGACACGGCCGCCGAGCTGGCGACCGCCAGCCAGGAGCTCCGCGCACTATCGCAGCGCCTCGACGACATGGTCGGGACCTTCAAGCTGTAATCCACCGCCCCTTCAGGGATCCCCACAGGAGAGCTTCGGCTCTCCTTTTTGATCGCGCTCATCTCCCCGCATCGGCACCGTCGGTGAAGAAACCAACGGTCCACACCACCATGTCACAGCCCTGCCGCCGCAGCCTGCTACGGCCTGTTACGAGCCCTGTGACGAGCACCGTGACGAAAAGGCGTCTTCGGATTAAGACGGCCGGAAAATGCCGGGGCAGATGACTGAACTGAAAGCGGATAACGTTGAGACACATTGGCCTGGAAGGCCGTTTGGCTCGAAAGCCGTGTGGTACAAAGACAAACGAACCTGAAGGCAGATAGGATGAGCAACAGAACAAAGGGGTTGGAAACAAGTCAGTCCCGTTGTCGGACGCAGGCAACGCTAAGCGTCAGGTACAAAAAAAGCGCCTCGAAAGGCGCTTTTTATCCATCTCTCAAGCCGGCGCTTACTTCTTACGCTTTACGGCTTTCGGGTTTGGCAGGTCAGTGATCGAGCCTTCGAACACTTCAGCAGCCAGACCAACAGATTCGTGCAGCGTTGGGTGCGCGTGGATGGTCAGTGCGATGTCTTCTGCATCACAACCCATTTCGATCGCCAGACCGATTTCGCCCAGCAGCTCACCGCCGTTCGTACCCACGATAGCACCACCGATCACACGGTGAGTGTCTTTGTCGAAGATCATCTTGGTCATACCGTCAGAGCAGTCAGAGGCGATTGCACGGCCAGAAGCTGCCCATGGGAACGTCGCTACTTCGTAGTTGATGCCCTGTGCTTTCGCTTCTTTCTCAGTCAGACCCACCCATGCCACTTCTGGCTCAGTGTAAGCAATTGAAGGAATCACTTTCGGATCGAAGTAGTGCTTCTTACCAGAGATCACTTCAGCCGCGACGTGGCCTTCATGCACACCTTTGTGAGCCAGCATTGGTTGGCCAACGATGTCGCCGATCGCGTGGATGTGAGGCACGTTGGTACGCATTTGCTTATCAACGTTGATGAAGCCGCGCTCGTCAACTTCGATACCGGCTTTCTCAGCGTCAATCAGCTTACCGTTTGGTACACGACCGATGGCAACCAGAACCGCGTCGTAACGTACAGGCTCAGCAGGTGCTTTCTTGCCTTCCATTGACACGTAGATACCGTCTTCTTTCGCTTCAACCGCGGTCACTTTCGTTTCCAGCATCAGGTTGAATTTCTTCTGAATGCGCTTGGTGAAGACTTTGACGATGTCTTTATCTGCCGCAGGGATCACTTGGTCGAACATCTCAACAACGTCGATCTGAGAACCCAGTGCGTGGTAAACCGTACCCATTTCCAGGCCGATGATACCGCCACCCATGACCAGCAGCTTTTCAGGAACGTCTTTCAGTTCCAGCGCGTCAGTCGAGTCCCAGATACGTGGATCTTCGTGCGGGATAAATGGCAGTTCGATTGGACGAGAACCGGCCGCAACAATCGCGTTGTCGAACGTGATGGTGGTGGTTTCTTCGCCTTCAACCACGATAGTGTTCGGGCCGGTAAATTTACCGTAACCGTTCACCACGTTGACTTTACGCATCTTAGCCATACCGCCAAGACCGCCAGTCAGTTGGTTGATTACTTTTTCTTTCCACACACGGATCTTGTTGATATCGGTTTGAGGCTCACCGAATACCACACCGTGGTCGGCCATCGCTTTGGCTTCTTCAATCACTTTGGCTACGTGCAGCAGCGCTTTGGAAGGAATACAGCCAACGTTCAGACAAACACCACCCAGGGTGCTGTATTTTTCGATCAGGACTGTTTCCAGACCCAAGTCTGCGCAACGGAACGCCGCAGAGTAACCAGCAGGGCCTGAACCCAACACCACTACCTGGGCTTTAATTTCTTTACTCATCATGACCTCGTTGTAAGTCTTTTATCCCTAACAGGCGTAGGCTCTTCTTTCTTTCAGTTAGTCAACTGATTTTACAGAGGTGTTAACAAACTGAAAAGTAAATTGCCATAGCCTGTGAGCTACACAACAATTCCATGCCTGCTGTTGCAGGCATGGGGTTGCGGATATGAACCTTAAAGCACTAAACGGCGAATGTCAGACAGACAACCGTTCAGGTAAGTGATGAAGCGTGCACCTTCCGCGCCGTCGATCACACGGTGGTCGTATGACAGTGACAGTGGCAGTTGCAGGCGTGGCGTAAAGTCTTTACCGTTCCACACTGGCTTCATTTCAGACTTAGACACACCCAGGATCCCAACTTCAGGAGCGTTCACGATTGGCGTGAATGCAGTACCACCCAGGCCGCCCAGGCTAGAAATTGTGAAACAGCCGCCCTGCATGTCTGCAGCGGTCAGCTTACCGGCACGGGCTTTCTTCGACACGGCCATCAGCTCTTCAGACAGCTCATAGATGCCTTTCTTGTTCACGTCTTTGAAGACAGGAACAACCAGACCGTTTGGTGTGTCAACCGCGATACCGATGTTCACGTATTTCTTCAGGATCAGGCTCTCACCGTCATCAGACAGAGAAGAGTTGAACGCTGGGAATGCTTCCAGAGCTTTTGCAGCCGCTTTCATGATGAACACCAGTGGGGTGATCTTCATGCCAGAGTCTTTCTTCGCTTCAATCGCGTTCTGCTCTTTACGGAATGCTTCCAGCTCAGTGATGTCAGCGTTGTCCCACTGAGTCACGTGCGGGATCATCACCCAGTTACGGTGCAGGTTCGCGCCAGAGATCTTCTTGATGCGAGACAGTGGCTTCACTTCGGTTTCACCGAACTTGCTGAAGTCCACTTTCGGCCAAGGCAGCAGACCCAGGGCCGCGCCGTCGCCTTTGCCAGATGCAGCAGCAACTGCGCCAGACTCCAGACGTTTCAGCGCATCTTTCACGAAGTTCTGTACGTCTTCTTTCAGGATACGGTTCTTACGACCGGTGCCTTTCACTTTCGCCAGGTTCACGCCGAACTCACGCGCCAGACGACGAACAACCGGAGACGCGTGCGCGTACTCGTTGTTCTCTTGGAAATCACCCGTTGATGCCGCAGGCGCTGCTGCCGGAGCTGCTGCTGGCGCAGAAGCCGCCGCTGCTGGAGCCGGAGCCGCTGCAACCGGGGCTGCTGCTGGTGCTGCACCCGCCACTTCGAAGACCATGATCAGAGAGCCGGTTGACACTTTGTCACCTGCGGCTACTTTGATTTCTTTCACTTTACCCGCGAATGGCGCAGGAACTTCCATTGAAGCTTTGTCGCCTTCAACGGTGATCAGTGATTGCTCTTCTTCCACCATGTCGCCTACAGCAACCATGATTTCAGTCACTTCGACTTCGTCACCGCCGATATCCGGCACATTCACTTCTTTGTCAGCTGCTGCCGCAGGGGCTGCTGCCGGGGCTTCAACCGCTGCTGGAGCCGCTGCCGGTGCACCTGAACCCGCCACTTCAAAGATCATGACCAGAGAGCCGGTTGATACTTTGTCGCCCGCTGCAACTTTGATTTCTTTCAGAACACCTGCAAACGGTGCCGGGACTTCCATAGAAGCTTTATCGCCTTCAACCGTCAGAAGAGATTGCTCTTCTTCAATGCTGTCGCCGATAGCAACCATGATTTCAGTCACTTCTACTTCGTCGCCACCGATATCCGGGACGTGAACTTCTTTCAGCTCAGAAGTCGCTGGAGCCGCTGCTGCTGGAGCAGGTGCAGCTGCAGGAGCTGCCTCTGCCGCAGGAGCAGGTGCAGCAGCTGCTGCACCCTCGGCTTCGAAAATCATGATCAGAGAACCGGTAGAAACCTTGTCACCTTCAGCGATTTTGATTTCTTTGACGATACCCGCCTGAGAGGCTGGCACTTCCATAGAAGCTTTATCGCCTTCAACCGTGATCAGAGACTGCTCTTCTTCAACCTTGTCACCAACGCTGACAAGAATTTCAGTTACTTCAACCTCATCCGCACCGATGTCAGGTACATTAATTTCGATTGCCATTATTTATTGCCTCTTACGCGTATAGCGGGTTGATCTTGTCAGCGTCGATGTCGAACTTCGCAATTGCTTCAGCAATTACAGATTTCTCAACATCACCACGCTTCGCCAGTTCAGTCAGCGCAGCAACAACAACGTAGCCGGCGTTAACTTCGAAGTGGCGACGCAGGTTTTCACGGCTGTCAGAACGGCCGAAACCGTCGGTGCCCAGAACCTTGAAAGACTCAGATGGCATGAAGGCGCGAACTTGCTCTGCGTAGTTCTTCATGTAGTCCGTCGCAGCAATCGCAGGCTCGCTGCCCATCACTTCAGTGATGTAAGGCACTTTCTGCTCTGCGTCTGGGTGCAGCATGTTGAAACGCTCTGCGTCCTGACCGTCACGAGTCAGTTCGTTGAACGAGGTGACCGAGTAAACGTCAGAAGCGATGCCGTAGTCGTCGCTCAGGATTTGAGCGGCTTTACGAACTTCGTTCATGATGGTACCGGAGCTCATCAGCTGAACTTTAGACTTGTCGCCCGCGTAAGACTCAAGCTTGTAGATACCCTTACGGATGCCTTCTTCAACGCCTTCTGGCATCGCTGGCATCGCGTAGTTTTCGTTCATCAGGGTCAGGTAGTAGAACACGTTTTCTTGTTCTGGACCGTACATGCGACGAATACCGTCTTGCATGATGACCGCGACTTCGTACGCGAATGTTGGGTCGTAAGAGATACAATTCGGAACCGTACCCGCCATGATGTGCGAGTGGCCGTCTTCGTGCTGCAGACCTTCACCGTTCAGGGTGGTACGACCGGCTGTTGCGCCCAGTAGGAAACCACGGGCTTGCTGGTCACCAGCCATCCACGCCATGTCGCCAACACGTTGGAAACCGAACATAGAGTAGTAGATGTAGAACGGGATCATTGGCAGATCGTTGGTGCTGTAAGACGTCGCTGCAGCAACCCAAGATGACATCGCACCCAGTTCGTTAATCCCTTCCTGCAGAACCTGGCCAGACGTGGCTTCTTTGTAGTAAGAAACGATGTCGCGGTCTTGCGGGGTGTAGTTCTGGCCGTGCGGATTGTAGATACCGATCTGACGGAACAGACCTTCCATACCGAACGTACGGGCTTCGTCAGCAATGATAGGAACGATGTTCTTACCAATGTTCTTGTTCTTCAGCAGAACGTTCAGAGAACGGACGAATGCCATGGTTGAAGAGATGTCACGCTTCTGCTCTTCCAGCAGCGGCTGGAACTCTTCCAGTTCAGGGACGATGAATTCTTGCGTGAAGTTCGGCAGACGCTGTGGCGTGTAACCGTGCAGGGCGTTACGACGCGCGTGCAGGTACTCGTGCTCTTTCGAACCTTCTTCCAGTGTCAGGTACGGCAGGCTCTTCACATCTTCGTCAGAAACCAGGTCTTGCAGACCCAGGCGGTCACGCAGGTGCAGAACATGAGTCATGTCCATTTTCTTAACCTGGTGCGCGATGTTCTTACCTTCAGCCGCTTCACCCATGCCGTAACCTTTTACAGTTTTGGCCAGGATCACAGTCGGCTTGCCTTTGGTGTCTTGGGCGTTCTTGAATGCAGCGAACAGCTTAGATGACTCGTGACCACCACGCTTCAGCGCGAAGATCTCGTCGTCAGTCATGTCTGCAACCAGGGCAGCTGTTTCTGGGTACTTACCGAAGAAGTGCTCACGCACGTAAGCGCCGTCTTTAGCCTTGAACGTCTGGTAGTCACCATCGATGGTTTCGTTCATCAGCTGCAGCAGTTTACCTGTGGTATCTTTCGCCAGCAGAGAATCCCAGTTGTTACCCCAGATAACTTTAACAACGTTCCAGCCAGCACCTTTGAACAGGCCTTCCAGCTCTTGGATGATCTTGCCGTTACCCATAACCGGGCCGTCAAGACGCTGCAGGTTACAGTTGATCAGGAAGCACAGGTTGTCCAGTTTCTCACGCGCAGCGAAAGAAATCGCACCACGTGATTCCGGCTCATCCATCTCACCGTCGCCCAGGAACGCGTAAACGCGCTGCTTGGAGGTATCTTTCATACCACGGCCGTCCAGGTATTTCAGGAAGCGCGCTTGGTAGATAGAAGCGATTGGACCCAGACCCATAGATACAGTCGGGAACTGCCAGAATTCAGGCATCAGTTTCGGGTGAGGGTAAGACGGCAGACCTTTACCATCGACTTCCTGACGGAAGTTGTCCAGTTGGGCTTCAGTCAGACGGCCTTCAACAAACGCACGAGAATAGATCCCTGGAGAGATGTGGCCTTGGTAGTAAACCAGGTCGCCGCCATCAACGTCGTTCGGGGCACGGAAGAAGTGGTTGAAACAGACTTCGTAGAATGCAGCAGAAGACTGGAATGACGCCATGTGGCCGCCCAGTTCCAGGTCTTTCTTCGATGCACGCAGTACGATCATCACGGCGTTCCAACGGATGATAGCGCGGATACGACGCTCAAGCGTAGTATCACCAGGATATGCAGGCTCCTGGGCCGATGGAATTGTATTGATGTAGTTAGTAGTGATGCCGGTTGGCATATCTACACCGTCTAAACGCGCTTTGTCCAATACTTGCTCAAGTAGGAACTGGGCGCGCTCTACACCTTCTTCACGAACGACTGACTCTAGGGCTGCTAGCCACTCTTGAGTCTCAAGTGCGTCCACGTCATTCTTCATGACTTCAGACATGCGATCTATCCTTTCGTTGATAATCTACAAAACTAACAATGTCGCGACTGTGCTTAAGACCTGTCTCAACCAAAATGAGGAGCCCTAATCCAGCCCGTCCTTGCGTTGTTGAATCCGACGAAGAGAGCGTTCACGTCTGCTATCTTCACGCGATAAATCCAACAGTGTTTCCTCGATATAAGCCAAATGTGCATGAGATGCTTCGCGGGCCAGCTCAGGCTCTCCGGAAACAATCGCATGCACAATATTGGCTCGATGCTTTCTTACCTTTTCGACCACCTCTGGACGGCGGTTCAGGAGTTCAAAGTTTTGTAATACGTTTTGCTCCAGCAACGGGGCAAGGCTACGGATGATATGGAGCAGCACCACGTTGTGCGCAGATTCGGTCACTGCGATCAGGTACTGCATCACGGCGGCGGCTTCGGCCTTCAAATCACCTTGCTGCTGGGCGTCCTGGATCCGCGCATGGCAGTCACGGATACGGGTGAAATCTTCTTCGGTGCCTCGCAGGGCTGCATAGTAGGCAGCCAGGCCCTCCAGGGCATGACGAGACTCGAGTAAATCTAGCTGGGTTTCAGGGTGGGCACTGAGCAAGTCCAACAGCGGCTCGGAAAAACTCTGCCATAGTTTTTCCGTCACAAACGTACCGCCGCCCTGACGACGGGTCAGCAGGCGCTTGGCTTCAAGGCGCTGGATGGCTTCCCGTACGGACGGGCGTGAAACGTCGAATTGCTTGGCAAGCTCGCGCTCAGAGGGCAACTGCTCCCCCGGAGACAGAATGCCTTCCAGGATCAGATGCTCCAGTTCCTGCTCGATCGCGTCAGAGAGCTTTGGCTGGCGAATTCGTTTATAAGTCATCTTTTTCGTTATGCTTCTTGCACTTATATCGTTTCAGGAAACCTGAAGCTGGGTAATTGGTATTACCAATTAAATTTGGGAGGAAAGTTTACAGAAATAATTGAGGATGTCCACCAGCAACTTGACAGAAATCATAGAACGATGACCCGTTTAACAAAAAATTCAAATTATGAAAACTTGTGAAAACAAGGTCATCAAGGCTTCACAACAGGGTAGAAGCGGATGAAGAGATGAGCAAATAATTATTGGTCTGACCAATTTACGTGCAAAACATCGCAGGCGGAAAATGGTTACATTTTATCCAGCGCCGTTTTAAACGCACGCCAGTCGAAGGCCAGGCCGGGGTCAGTCTTGCGGCCCGGGGCGATAAACTCGTGGCCGGTGATCCGCTCTCGGGTCAGTGCCGGGTACCGTTGCATCAACACCCGGGTCAACGCCGTCAACGTGCCATATTGCGCCGGGGTATAGGGCAACGCGTCCGTCCCTTCCAGCTCAATACCGATCGAGTAGTCATTGCACCGCTCACGCCCGGCAAACTGCGACACCCCGGCGTGCCAGGCCCGACAATCAAACGGGACAAACTGAATAATACCGCCATCCCGTCTAATTAAACAGTGAGCCGAAACACGAAAGCCTGATATTTGAGCAAAATACGGATGTTCATTCGGATCGAGTTCACCGGTAAACAGCTGCTCAATATAAGGACCGCCAAACTGGCCCGGCGGCAGGCTGATGTTATGCACCACCAGCAGCGAAATATCCTCGCGGTCCGGGCGCTGATCGTAAAACGGGGACGGCACATGTTTCACCCCGGCCAGCCAATGGTTCTGAGCAATCGTAAGCATGGATCTACCCTGTATTCAAAGTCTGCCGCACAGCCTAACGCCTGTGCGTCGGAGATCAAGCCTCACGCTCTGTAAACGTGTTGACCGAGCAAACATATTCATCGCGTGGGCGTGAGCACAGAAATCATGCCGGACAGCCTAGGATCTCCGCGACGCTCGCTGTATCATTTGCCCATTCAATTGCGCCGGGTTGGATCGGATCCGGCACCTCACCTTGCTATGGATTTGTCATGACCGAGATGGAACAAAAGCACGACAGCGCCTCGCGCCTCGAATACCTCAAACAGCAACTGCCGGCAGAAATTACCCGAGCCGTCGCCGATACCCTGCGCGAAGACTTAGGCGGTGTGATCGATCCCAGCCGTGATATCACGACCAGCCTGATCCCGGCCGACAGCCAGGGCGTCGCTACCATCATCACCCGTGAACCCGGCGTATTCTGCGGCCAGCTCTGGGCCGACGAAGTCTTCCGGCAGCTTGGCGGTGAAGTCACCATTGAATGGCAAGTCAAAGACGGCGACACGGTTGTGCCGAACCAGGTCCTGTGCACCTTGCGTGGCCCGTCCCGGATCCTGCTGACCGGCGAGCGCAACGCAATGAACTTCATTCAGACCCTGTCCGGCTGTGCCACCACAGTCGCCGAGTACGTCAAACAATTGGAAGGCACCCCAACGCGGCTGCTCGATACCCGCAAAACCATCCCGGGCCTGCGCAGCGCACTGAAATATGCCGTCACCTGCGGCGGCGGCTTCAATCACCGCATCGGCGTATTCGACGCTTACCTGATCAAAGAAAATCACATTATCGCCTGCGGCGGCATTGAAGCGGCAATCCGCACGGCAAAACTGCTCAATCCCGGAAAACCGGTCGAAGTGGAAACCGAAAGTCTGGATGAACTGCGCCAGGCCATTGATGCCGGGGCCGATATCGTGATGCTGGATAACTTCACTCTGGAGATGATGCGCGAGGCGGTGAAGATCAACGCTGGCCGCGCCGCACTGGAAAACTCCGGCAATATCACCTTAGCGACCATTCGCGACTATGCCGACACCGGCATCGATTACATCTCAGTCGGCGCCCTGACCAAACATGTCCGCGCCATGGATCTGTCGATGCGCTTTCAGTAATTCCGTGCCACCGATCGCTTGTTCAGCGATCTGCACTCCGGCACCGGACCTCCCCCTGTCCGGCGCCGATTACTCTATTATGCTTTGCTCACCGTTATCCCCTGAATCACCGTTTTTTCCTTGGACACCATATTCCCCTTGCTCACCACATTCCGCTTCCCGAACGCCTTCCCTTTTGCATTCAAGCGATAGCCCACCGGGTATGTTGATCGCCCGATATCCTGGCCAAGGCTATGCCTCATAAGCAGTAATCCGTCCCAAAAAAATGCGTCCTCCACCGACGCAAAGATGTAACTCATAAAATCGTCACTACAATTTTTAACTACTGCGCCGAGTAATCCAAACAACCATATTCACACAGTTGCAAAGGTCCGTATGCTGAAACCACCAAAACAACTTGGTTTTATTTGGATAGAGACAAGGAAAGGAAAAAAATGAAAAAGCAACAGGGCTTTACGCTAATTGAATTGATGATCGTGGTGGCGATTATTGGGATCATCTCCGCATTTGCCATTCCGGCTTATTCTGATTATACCCAACGTACCCGTGTCGCAGGTGCTGTCGCAGGAATAACAGGCTTTAAGACTGCAGTCGCTTTGTGCGCGCAAGATCTGGGTGCCCTTACAGGCTGTAACCATAATACAAATGGAATTCCAAATACAATCGCTGTAGGTAATAACGGCGCTATCGTGAATTTTGTTGACGGTGTTGCGGTTGCTGACGGTGTTATTACGGTGACTTCAACAGGTAACGATGGCAGTGGTAATAACTTAGCCATAACTTTAACGCCAAATATTCGCAACGGAGCTGTGGATTGGGATCTAGCTGGTACAGGCTGCGGTGGTGACCGCGGCATCGACTGTTCCGGCAACTAATGCAAACCCACCTCGCTTCTACCCTGCACCAGGCTGGCCTGCTCAGCCCGGTGCAGCGGCAACAAGTGGTGGATACAGTCCAGGCCGACGGCATCCCGGTGCCCTCGGCCCTGGTTCAGCTCGGACTGTTCACCAGTGCGGAGCTGGCCCGCCAGCTTGAGCACCTGTTCGCCATCGCCCTGGTTGATGCCAACCAGTACGACTATCCCGCCTGCTGCCACAGCCTGAACCAACGCGAGCTGATCCTGCGCCACCGGGCACTGCCGCTGAGCCAGAATGATACCACCCTGTATATCGGCCTGAGCGATCCGACCCAGATGGATGCCCTGGATGAGTTCCGCTTTGTCACCGGCAAAACTATTGAACCGCTACTGCTCGAGTGCAAGCAGCTCGACAGCGCCATCCGTCGCCTGTACGGCAGCGAAATCGGGGAAACCCGCCACCAGCGCAACCTCAGCGACCACGATCTCGGCGAGTTGGTCGATTTGAGCGAAGGCGAGTTTGAAGAGACCGCCACTGATCTGAGCCAGGACAGTGCGCCGGTGACCCGCTACATCAACCAGGTATTGCTGGACGCCGTGCGCAAGCATGCCTCCGACATTCACTTTGAACCTTACGAGGAAACCTACCGTATCCGCTTTCGCTGTGACGGGATCCTGCACCAGCATGCCACACCGCCGGCGCACCTGTCGCGCCGCCTGTCAACCCGGCTCAAAGTGATGTCCAAACTCAATATTGCCGAACGGCGCCAGCCCCAGGATGGACGCATTAAACTCCGGCTCTCGCCGACCCTGGCGATCGATCTGCGCGTCTCGACCCTGCCAACCTTGTGGGGCGAAAAAGTGGTCCTGCGGATCCTCGACGGTACCAGTGCCAATCTCGATATTGATCTGCTCGGCTACACCCCCCAGCAAAAACAGGCGTACCTGGCCGCGCTGCAAAAACCCCAGGGGATGATCCTGATGACCGGGCCGACCGGCAGCGGTAAAACGGTGTCGCTGTACACCGGGCTGAACATCCTCAACACCGAGGCACGCAATATTTCAACGGCCGAAGATCCGGTCGAGATCAACCTGCCCGGGGTCAACCAGGTCCAGATTAACCCAACAGTCGGGCTGGGATTCGCTGAAGCCCTGCGCTCCTTTCTGCGCCAGGATCCGGACATTGTGATGGTCGGGGAGATCCGGGATCAGGAAACCGGATCAATCGCAATCAAAGCCGCCCAAACCGGCCACCTGGTGCTGTCCACCCTGCACACAAACTCAGCGGCAGAAACCATCACCCGCCTGACGCACATGGGTCTGGAGACCTTCAACCTGGCTTCGTCCCTGAGCCTGATCATTGCCCAGCGTCTGGCACGCCGTTTATGCAAACACTGCAAACAGCCCGATCCACTCGATCCGCTGACCCGGGAAGCGCTGGCCATTGCGCCGGGGGCTAGCTTATTCAAGGCCAACGAGCAAGGCTGTGATGAGTGCAACAAGGGCTATCTGGGCCGGATCGGCATTTACGAGGTGATGCCCTTCAGTCGCTCGTTAGCCCAGGCGCTGATGGCCGGCGAGTCTACGCTGGAGCTGGAAGATATCGCCCGCCGTGAAGGGATGCAAACGCTGCAACAATCCGGCATTGAAACCCTCGAGGCCGGGATCACCAGCCTCAAAGAGCTGCAGCGGGTGCTGCAAATCAGCGTTACATCCCCGACAGTCACACCAGCACATCAACAAAGAACGCAACGGCAGACACGGCAAATCAACGAGCCCCGGGTTCACCAGGTCCCCCCGGCCCTGTCGCATGCCGAATCATAACCCGAGCCGATAAATCAGGAGTCAGGCGATGAGCCAAAGCACGAAAATTCGCCACTATCATTGGCGTGGGGTCAACCAGAAAGGCAAAAAAGTCAGTGGGATTACGCTTGGCTTTCAGGAGCAGGATGTCCGCAAAACCCTAAGCGACCAGTTGATCCAGGTGAAAAAGATCAAACGGCGCAATCCCTCAACGTTCAGTCAACTCAAAAACCAGCTTAAACCGGCGGATATCACCGCCATCACCCGTCAGCTGGCGACCATGACCAACTCTGGCGTACCCGTCGTCCAGGGACTGAATATGATGGCCAGCAGCCACCACAAATCAGAAGCCAGAGCGGTGCTGACCCAAGTGACCGCCCAGGTGGAAGCCGGCGCCTCGCTGTCCCGGGCGATGCAGACCAGCTCGCCGCTGTTTGATAAGTTCTACTGCGATTTAGTCGCGACCGGTGAACAAACCGGTCACCTGGGGGAAGTGTTCGGTCGTATCGCCACCTACCGGGAAAAAAGCGAAGCCATGCGCAAGAAAGTCATTAAGGCCATGATTTACCCGGCCATGGTCACCTTCACGGCCATTGGGGTCACCATTTTAATGCTGGTGATGGTGATCCCACAATTTGCCCAGATTTTTGACAATTTTGGCGCCGAATTACCTAAGTTCACCCGAATGGTGCTCCACGCCTCCGATTTCATGATTGCTCACGGCCCCATCATGGCCGCCGCTCTGGCGCTGGCGGTGCTTATCACCAGCTATCAATACAAACGCGTCATCAGCTTCCGGCGCACCATACATCGGCTGATGCTGCGTCTGCCTTTACTGGGAACAATCACCCTCAAAGCCACCGTGGCCCGTTTTGCCCGCACCCTGGCGACCACCTTCAGCGCCGGGATCCCGCTGCTGAGCGGATTGCAGTCGGCGGGAAAAACCGCCGATAACCTCTATATCGAGCAGGCGGTAGAGGAAGTCCATGCCGCCACCGCAGCCGGCATGCCGCTGCATGTCGCGCTGCGCCAGAGCGGTGTGTTTCCCGAGTTGATGCTACAAATGACCCAGATCGGCGAAGAGTCCGGTTCACTCGATGACATGCTCAATAAAATGGCGCTTTTATTTGAGGATGAAGTCGAAAATATCGTCGACAACCTCGGGAAGATCATTGAACCAGTCATCATCCTGTTTCTCGGAGGCTTAGTCGCCAGCCTCCTGTTTGCCATGTACATGCCGATCATCAAGCTGATGAGCGTGATCGGCTAAACGAGGGTTTGGCTCTGAAACAACGGCGCAGACGCGCCGTAATCAGGGTCAGGACTCGGTTCTAGGATCTCGCCCCTGATTCCCCTACAATAGCCTTAATCTGTTATATGAGAACGTTTTCATGGAATTGCTGAGCTACTCTCCCTGGTTTTTTCCCGTTGTTGCCGCCGTATTCGGCCTGATCATCGGGAGCTTTCTCAACGTGGTGATCTACCGGCTTCCGGTTATGATGGAGCGCCAGTGGAAAGCCGACTGCGCCGAGTGTTTCCCCGAATTCGGCCCGGTGGAGCCCGGGGCAACCTTTAACCTCAGCGTCCCGCGCTCACGTTGCCCGCATTGCCAGCACCCGATTCATATCTGGGAGAACATTCCGGTCCTGAGTTGGCTACTGCTCAAAGGCCGTTGCAAACACTGCCAGGCGAAAATCAGTGCCCGTTATCCGGCGGTCGAGTTATTGAGCGCCGTCATGGCGACCACGGTGGCCCTGGTGCTGCCGCCTTCCGAATGGGCGATTGCCGTGATCGGCTTCAGTTTTGCCCTCATTGCCCTGACATTTATCGATATCGACAAGATGCTACTGCCGGATCAAATCACCCTGCCGCTGATGTGGGCCGGATTGGTTTGTGCGCTGTTGGGGTGGAACCCGGTGTCGCTGACAGATGCGATGATCGGCACCATGGCGGGCTACCTGTCGCTCTGGAGCCTGTACTGGGCCTTCAAGCTCCTGACCGGCAAAGAAGGAATGGGCTACGGCGACTTTAAATTGCTGGCCGCACTCGGTGCCTGGCTGGGATGGCAGTTGCTCCCTTTTGTCGTTCTGCTGTCTTCCTTGGTCGGGGCAATTTGTGGCATCATCCTGATGCGTATTCAAAGCTCAGATAGCCAAACCCCATTTTCATTCGGACCGTATTTGGCCGTTGCCGGCTGGATTGCCATTTTGTGGGGAGATGCCATTCTGAGCTGGTACCTGACTTCATACTTAGGACTCTGAACATGACCATGGTTGTCGGACTAACCGGCGGGATCGGCAGCGGTAAATCGACCGTTGCCGATTTGTTTGCCCGTTACGATATTGACATTATTGATGCCGATATTATTGCTCGTGAGGTGGTCGAACCCGGTACACCTGGGTTGCAAGCCATTGTTGAGAAACTGGGTTCTGACATCCTACTGACAGACGGCACCCTCGACCGCGCTAAGCTTAGACAGGCGATATTCAATGACAGCGCCTTAAAAGGCTGGCTCAACAACCTGCTGCACCCGATGATCCGGGAAAAAATGCAGGCCGAGATCCGCCAGGCGCAGTCACCCTATTGCCTGCTGGTGATCCCCCTGATGGTCGAGAACAACCTTCAGGCCATGGCGCATCGCCTGCTGGTCGTCGACGTGACAGAAGAGGTCCAGATAGCCCGGACCCGCCAACGTGACCAGGTCGATGCCGACCATGTCCGTAAAATTCTGGCGGCCCAGGCGACACGCCAGGCGCGCCTGGATGCGGCCGATGATGTGATCAGCAACAACGGCAGCAGCCAAGATCTTCAGGCAGCCGTCAGCGATCTGCACCAGCAGTATCTCGCCATGAGCCGCCAGTACGCCTAACAACGAATTAATGTCGGATGACGTCTGTATGCTAACGAACCGTTTTGAACATCCGTTAAATGAGAAAGTCCGTATTTATCTGCGTCTGGAGTATCTCATTCGGCAGATGAGCCATGCCAGCCAACTCAACGATCAGTGGCAGCATCAAATCTTTTTCCGGGCGCTATTCGATTTGCTCGAGATCCTGGATCAGATCCAACTCAAAGCCGAGCTGGCCAAGGATCTGGATAAGCTTCGGTCCAAACTGAAAGCCTGGATGGACATTGATGCCGTGGATCAATCTGCCTTGCTGGCCCTGTTGGATCAACTCGATCTAACCCATCACCAGTTGATCACCGCCCCCCGTCTGGGCCAGGAAATCCGGGAAGACCGCTTTCTCAACAGCATTAAACAACGCTTTTCCATCCCCGGCGGCAGTTGTTGCTTCGACCTGCCCGCGCTGCATCACTGGCTCCATTTGCCGTTAGCCCATAAGCAAAATGATATGGCCAACTGGCTCCACCAAATTCATGAGCTGCATGAAGCATTATACCTCTGGCTGCGTCTGGTCCGGGACTTCGGTCGCTATCAGCCTCAAGTGGCCCGGAACGGATTTTTCCAATACGAAGCCGAAGATGCCAGTTTACTGCGACTTGAAATTTGCCCCAGCTATGGGGTTTACCCTATGATATCGGGCCATCGGGGCCGCTTTGCGATCCGTTTCCTGCCGTTTGAGGAAGGGGCCGCCATTGCCGAGACCATCGAATTCAAGCTAGCTATCTGCTGAGGTATCCGTGACACAATCCAACCTATCTGCTGCCATTACCGTCGTGAAATGCCCGACCTGCCAGTCACCGGTTCAATGGAACGATAAAAGCCCGTACCGCCCGTTTTGTTCAAAGCGTTGCCAACTGTTCGATTTAGGCGAATGGGCAGATGAAGAGAAAGCGATCCCGGGCGCGCCGGATCTGTCCGATGCCGATGGCTGGTCAGAAGAGATGAGCTATTAAACAAATGATGAGAGACCCTGTGGGCGACTGAGGCGCACAGGGCTGTTCGAACGGGCTGAGATCCACAAGTCCGGCGGGGTTTTACATGGCCAATAGCTTGTCCAGCACAACGTCATTGGCTTCCGGAAAGGTGTAATCACGCAAGCGCTGCAATTCAACCCACTCGCCCGGCTGCCCTTCTTTGCCAAACGCCTCCCCCTCAAATGCTTTGACCAGGAAAAAATCAAACTTCAGGGCTTTGTCCGGATAGTCATGTTCAAGCGCCATGAAATGCTCCAGCTCAGTGGCATGAATTCCAACCTCTTCATCCAGCTCACGGATCACAGCTTGTTCGGCAGTTTCACCCAGCTCGACCTTGCCGCCGGCAAATTCCCAAAAGCCACCTTGGTGGGCCTTCGCCGGACGCCGGGTGATAAACACCTGATCCTGCTCGGTATTCAAAATAATCCCGGCGGAGATCCACACTTGTTTCTTATCCAATGTATTCACCTGCTGCTGTATCAAATCACTCAGCGAGAATCCCCGTCTAGTATTTGAGACGGCTGACATTCAAACTGAAAAACCAAAGGCCGCTTGATGCGGCCTTTGGTAGGGTAGCAAACTCGTGTGACAGTTCAATTAGCTAATTTTACCGTGACACTGCTTGTATTTTTTGCCGGAGCCGCACGGACACGGTTCGTTACGGCCAACTTTACGCTCACCACGGTGGTAAGGTTCGTTCTCATCACCTTGCTCGCTATCATCAGCAATCTGGCTTTCCGCGTTCTGATGCTGGTACTGTTGACGACGGGCCAGCTCTTCCGCCTGACGGCGACGCTCTTCTTCAACCCGTTCAACGTCTTCCTGCTGCTGCACCCGGACCTTGCTCAAAATCGCAATCACATCCGATTTCAATGCTTCAAGCATGCCTTCAAACAGCTCGAACGACTCGCGCTTGTATTCCTGTTTCGGGTTCTTCTGGGCATAGCCACGCAGGTGGATCCCCTGGCGCAGGTGATCCATCGCAGCCAGATGCTCTTTCCACAGCGTATCCAGGTTCTGCAGCATGACCGTCTTCTCGAAGTTACGCAGCACAGGGGCGCCAACGACTTCTTCTTTCTGACGATAGATCTCAACTGCTTTCTCAATGATCCGCTCCCGCAGCGCTTCTTCGTACAGCTTCTCTTCGCTGTCCAGCCATTGCTGGATTGGCAGCTCGAGATCGAAGTCCGCTTTCAGGCGCTCTTCCAGACCCGGAATGTCCCACATTTCTTCCAGTGACTGTGGCGGGATATAGCCATCAATCATGGTTTGCAGTACATCTTCACGGTTCTGCTCAATCATCTCGCTGATGTCTTCAGCATTCATCAGCTCATCACGCAGCTCGTAAACCACCTTACGCTGATCATTGGCCACGTCATCAAATTCAAGCAATTGCTTACGGATATCGAAGTTGCGACCTTCCACTTTGCGCTGGGCATTTTCAATCGCCTTGGTCACCCATGGGTGCTCAATCGCTTCGCCCTCTTCCATCCCCAATTTCTTCATCATGCTTGACACACGATCCGAGGCAAAGATCCGCATCAGGCCATCTTCCATCGACAGGTAGAAGCGGGAAGAGCCCGGGTCCCCCTGACGACCAGAACGGCCCCGGAGCTGATTATCGATCCGGCGTGATTCATGGCGTTCGGTCCCGATAATATGCAAACCACCGGCAGCCAGGACTTGTTCATGTACATCCTGCCACTTGGCCTTAATCTGCTGGATCTGGCCCGTATCCGGGTTATCCAGTTTTGCCACTTCATTCTGCCAGGAGCCGCCCAGCACAATATCGGTACCCCGACCGGCCATGTTGGTCGCAATCGTCACAGCACCCGGCTGACCGGCCTGGGCGACGATTTCCGCTTCCATTTCATGGAACTTGGCGTTCAGCACCTGGTGCTTGATGCCTTCTTTTTTCAGGGCGTTCGACAGCAGTTCCGATTTTTCAATCGACACCGTCCCCACCAGAACCGGCTGGCCGCTCTCGACCCGGACCTTGATGTCCTGGCAAATCGCCGCGAATTTTTCACGCTCGGTCATATAAACCAGATCGCCCATGTCATCACGAACCATCGGTTTATTGGTTGGGATCACCACCGTTTCCAGACCGTAAATCGACTGGAACTCGAACGCTTCGGTATCCGCGGTCCCGGTCATCCCGGACAGCTTGGTGTACAGACGGAAGTAGTTCTGGAAGGTGATCGACGCCAGAGTCTGGTTTTCATTCTGGATCTTCACCCCTTCTTTGGCTTCAACCGCTTGGTGAAGGCCTTCAGACCAGCGACGTCCCGGCATCGTACGACCGGTATGTTCATCAACGATAACCACTTCATCATCTTTGACGATGTAATCAACGTCCCGCTCAAACAGCACGTGGGCACGGAGCGCAGCATGTACGTGGTGCAGCAAGCTGATATTGGCTGGCGAATACAGGGTGTCGTCTTCGTCCATCATGCCTTTCTGCTTGAGCAGCTCTTCGACAAATTCCTGGCCGTTTTCGGTCAGGTAAGACTGCTTAGCCTTCTCGTCGACCGTGTAGTGACCTTCACCCCGGTACTCTTCGCTGTCTTCTTTGTCTTGGCGAACCAGCTCCGGGATCAGGGCATTAATCTTAGTGTACAGCTCTGAGCTGTCTTCCGCCGGACCGGAAATAATCAACGGTGTACGTGCTTCATCGATCAGGATCGAATCCACCTCATCGACCACGGCAAAGAAACGCTCACGCTGCACGCGATCTTCCGGACGGAAGGCCATGTTATCGCGCAGGTAATCAAAACCGAATTCGTTGTTGGTGCCGTACAGCACATCCGCCGCGTAGGCTTCTTTCTTGGCGTGTGGCGGCATATTCGGGACGTTCACCCCGACCGTCATTCCCAAGAATTCAAACAGCGGACGGTTGGTTTCAGCGTCGCGGCTCGCCAGGTAATCATTGACGGTCACGATGTGAACCCCTTTGCCGGTCAGGGCATTGAGGTAAGCTGGCAGCGTCGCGGTCAGGGTTTTACCCTCACCAGTTCGCATTTCGGCAATCTGGCAGCTATTGAGCACCATCCCGCCAATCAGCTGAACATCGAAATGACGCATGCCGAAGACACGCTTCGATGCTTCTCGTACGGTTGCAAACGCTTCTGGCAGCAACTGATCCAGGGTTTCGCCCTGCTCGATACGCTCACGGAATTCAACCGTTTTCGCTTTCAGCGCTTCATCTTGCAGGCTTTCAAATTGAGGTTCTAGCTTGTTGATTTCATCAACAATTTTACGCAAACGACGCAAGGTGCGGTCGTTACGGCTACCGATAACTTTGGTCAGTAGTTTTGATAACATGGCGTTGCCGTTTTCTCTTTGTTTATTTCAGCTTCAGCACAGGCTGCATCGCTAAATCTGGGTTTCACAACCGGGAAAAATGTTCTGGCCATATCCATCACGGCTACCGTGATGTTCAGGCATGAATTGCTCCGGTATTGCCATCCCTGTCCCATCTGAATTCGCCACCCATAGTGACGCAGAAGCCGACACGAAAAACATCGGATAAAAATGATATTGTGACGCCCTGACTGCTTTTCAAGGGTGGAACGAAAACAATACCCGGATTTGCCGAAAAGCAACCGCCGCAAAGAAACTTGCAGCAAGTCGCCCGGCGAAGGCCCGTGGGCCTCAGCTATAGTCAGCGGCAAAGATTCACCTGCATCCTATAGACTTGGTATAATATGACATATTACCAAGGCCGCCTATGATAAAAACAGGTGACCCGCTTTTCATAAATGAAAAATTAGAACTTTACCGCTAATTAGTGATCCGGAGCCGTGTTTCATGCGCGATCATCGCCCCCAATCGACGGCCAGCCTGCTTGATGAGACGCAGCTGGGCAACATCCAGCAGCGCGCTGTTGCCCTCGGTAAGCTGAACAATGCCGTCAAGCAACACCTGGCCTGCGCCGAACATTGCCGAGTCAGCAACTACCGTCAGGGCACCCTGATCCTTGAAGTCGCTTCCGCGGCCTGGTCGATGCGGCTCAACTATGAGCGCAACACCCTGATGCGCAAACTGCGCGCCCAGCTCTTGCCCAACCTGACCAATATTGAAATTCGGGTCAATCCGGCTTTGGCCGCCGCCATCTCGCGACCGGAAGACAAAGCACCGGATATCGTGCAGAAGCCGATTTCTCCCCTGGCGGCACAGTACCTGCTCCATACCGCCCAGGATGCCCCGGCGAAAGTCAAAGCCCGATTGGAGCGACTGGCGGCGCTATCGGCTAAAAAATCCAATCGCTGAACCCGCCATCCCTGGCCATATCACCCATCCATCACACGGTTGAAATCCAGCACACCGCATCTTTGACACAAAACAGATACAAAAACGCCGGACAGAGTCCGGCGTTTTCAGTATTCATGACTGGATTCGATTCAGCTTACGCTAACACCATGCCTGGTTGGGCAAATGTCACCGGCACCTCTTGCTCATCCGCAAAAGTTGACCACTCATAGGCTTCCTGATCGGCCAGTACGGCACGCAGCAGCTTGTTGTTCAGGGCATGGCCTGACTTATAAGCCACCATTTCACCAATGATGTTATGACCACACATGTACAGATCACCAATGGCATCCAGCACTTTGTGGGTCACCAGCTCGTTATCAAAACGCAGGCCTTCATCATTGAGAATGCGGTAATCATCCAGCACAATCGCGTTATCGAAGCTGCCGCCAAGACACAGGTTCTGGGACTGCAAGTACTCGATATCACGCATGAAGCCGAAGGTCCGGGCGCGGCTGATGTCTTTGACAAATGACTGGCTGGAAAAATCCAGCACCAAACGCTGCTGCTCTGAATCAATCGCCGGATGGTTAAATTCGATCGCGAAATCCAGGCGGAACCCGTTGAACGGACGAAGTTCTGCCCATTTATCGCCATCTTCGACGCGAACAGTTTTCTTGATACGCAGGAAACGCTTCGGCGCATTCAGAGTATCAATTCCGGCAGATTGCAGCAGGTAAATAAACGGGCTGGCGCTCCCATCCATAATCGGAATTTCAGGTGCATCCACTTCGATAATGACATTATCGATGCCCATACCCGCCAACGCTGCGTTCAGGTGCTCAACAGTTGAGATCCGGACGCCGTCTTCATTGACCAGCGCGGTACAGAGCATGGTATCTCGCACCGAATCTGCGTTGGCAGGAAAATCCACAGGTGGATTTAGATCCATACGACGATAGATCACACCGGTATTCGCAGCGGCAGGACGCAGAATAAGCGTCACTTTACGTCCAGAGTGAAGTCCCACCCCAGTCGTTTGCACTATGCTTTTCAGTGTACGTTGTCTGATCATCTGCTTTTCTCAACTATTGTTTGCCAGTACATCGGCCCATTTTTATACAGTCGTATAAGAAATGGGCAGACATAATACCACTGATCCAGCGGTAACCCAAATAATTTGCCCGGGTTAGTCAGCTTGCTTGCGCAAAAAGGCTGGAATATCCAGGTAGTCGTGATCCGCCTGCGGCTTGGATTTCGCTGCCGCGGATGTACCGCCCGACTGAACATTGCTTTCTGCGGCCGACTGCTGTGTCAGCGGTGCCTGTTTAGGCTCGTCTGCCACTACTGGCGCTGCTTTTTCCTGAACAGTTGCCGCCTGAACCGGCTTCGAAGTCGTCACCAGCGTGATGTCTGGCTTCGATTCTTTGCCAATTCCGGTTGCAACGACAGTCACGCGCAGCTCATCCGACATTTCCGGATCCAGCGAGGTACCGATCACGACGGTAGCGTTATCTGACGCAAACGCCTTCACGGTGTTCCCCACGGTTTCAAACTCGTCCAGACGCATATCCAGACCCGCAGTGATGTTCACCAGGACGCCGCGTGCGCCTGCCAGGTCGATATCTTCCAGCAGCGGGCTGGAAATCGCCATTTCAGCCGCTTCTTCCGCACGGTCATCACCGGTGGCAACGCCGCTACCCATCATGGCGTGCCCCATTTCGGACATTACCGTACGCACGTCGGCAAAGTCGACGTTGATCATGCCCGGACGGGTGATCAGCTCAGCAATACCCTGAACGGCATTCTTCAGCACATCGTTCGCTTTCGCAAACGCGTCCAGCAGCGTGATCCCGCGACCCAGCACTTTCAGCAACTTCTCGTTCGGAATCGTGATCAGAGAGTCCACATGCTTCGACAGCTCTTCGATACCCTGCTCGGCAAACGCCATGCGTTTTTTACCTTCGAAGCTAAATGGTTTAGTCACCACCGCCACGGTCAGAATACCCAGCTCTTTCGCCACTTCCGCAATGATTGGCGCCGCACCGGTCCCGGTACCGCCGCCCATGCCTGCTGCGATAAAGATCATATCTGAGCCTTGCAGCTCTGCCTTGATGGCTTCACGATCTTCCAGTGCGGAGTCACGCCCTACCTGAGGGTTTGCGCCGGCACCAAGGCCTTTCGTGATGTCGCCACCAATCTGGATGACAGTGCTGACACTACTTTTACGCAAGGCCTGAGCATCAGTGTTCACGCTGATGAACTCAACCCCTTCAATCGACTCACGTACCATGTGATCGACAGCATTACCGCCGCCGCCGCCAACGCCAATGACCTTAATTACCGCTTCATCAGACATTTCCATCATCGGTTCAAACATTTGTTCTCTCCGTTTTTCCTGTTCGCATCAGGTTTAAAATTCTTTTCTTAGCCAACCACTGATTTTAGTGAAGATCCCGGAAACAGAACGTTTCGGCTCCGGCTCACCCTCGTCAAATGCCTGACTGTCCTTTCCGTAATGCAGTAATCCTACTGCCGTTGCATAATGCGGGGCCTGGACATAATCTGTCAGCCCGCTCAGCTCAAGCGGCTGCCCGATCCGTACCTGATTGCGGAAAACCCGCTCGGCACACTCAATCAACCCTTCCATTTGCGCAGCGCCTCCGGTGAGGACGATCCCTGCCGCTAAATGGTGCTTCACCCCCGCAGTACGCAGTTGTTCCTGTATTTCCAGTAGCTTCTGATTCACCAGCCCCAGCAGCTCACTGTAACGAGGCTCGATCACTTCCGCCAGCGTCTGGCTTTGCAGACTCCGCGACGGACGACCGCCCACGCTCGGGACATCAACCTTGGCGTCTTTGCTGACCAGCTCGCTCAGCGCAAAGCCGTATTTGACTTTGATTTCCTCGGCATCGCCCGGGGGGGTACCGAAGGCATAAGCAATATCGCTGGTGACCACATTCCCGGCATAGGGGATCACCTCGGCGTGTCGCAATGCCCCGCCCGTCCAAACGGCCAGATCCATGGTGCCGCCACCGATATCCACCACACACACGCCCAGTTCGCGCTCGTCGGCGGTCAGAACCGCATGACTGGCGGCCAGGCCGGAGAATATCAGTTGGTCAACCTTCAGCCCGCATCGTTCAACGGCCTTGACGATATTGCGGGCCATGTCATTGTGGCAAGTGATCAGGTGGACGCTGGCTTCCATCCGTACCCCTGACAACCCAACCGGATTCTTAATTCCCTCTTGATAATCAATAGCAAATTCCTGGGGAATTACATGCAAAGTTCGGTGTTCATCGCTAATTTTTACCGACTTCGCTGTATGGATAACATTATCAACGTCATCCTGTGTTACCTCTTTGTCAGAAATCGGCACCATGCCTTTTTCTGTCTGGCAACGTATGTGTTTGCCGGATAAGGACAAAAACACGGAGGAAATCTGGCAGTCAGCCATCAGCTCGGCCTGATCCACCGCCCGCTGCACTGACTTGACCACGGACTCAAGATCATTGACCCCGCCTTTATCCATTCCCCGTGACGGGCTGCTGCCGACGCCAATGACATTGACCTTGTCATCGGGCAACACTTCCCCGACCAAAGCGCATACTTTGGACGTGCCGATATCCAGGCCTACTATGAGTTTTTTATCTGCCGCCTTCGTCATTAGCGCACACTCTTATCGTTATACTCACCCGCACTCCTCTGTTCGGCGGAGTGTAGTCCGGCTGTCTTATTCTGGAACCTGGTTCCAACCCACAGCAGCCCCGGTATCGTAGCGCAAGTCTACGTACTCTATGGCTTTTCCTTGCTGCTCTAATTCAGGATACAGGCTGATAAAACGCATCAAGCGCTCCATCCTGCCTTCCCGGCCCAACTCAAGCCGGATCCCATTTGTTAACCATACCCGCCAGGAACGGCGCTCGTTCAGTGCGAGCTGCGCCATCTCCAAGCCGGCACGCTGTAATTTCGGTTGCATCTCCCGCTGGGCAGCCAGCACCTCTGCACTGCTGCCTTCGGGCCCGCTGAGCTCGACCAGCCCCAGCTCACTCACCTGCGCCGCCGGGGCACGAAAGACCCCGCCTTCGGTATTGACCAAATACTGCTGATTCCATACCGCAGCCGGTTGATGCTCGACCAGAAAAACTTTGACCGTATCCGGCCACTGCTTTCGGACCGAAGCCCGGGCGACCCAGGGCAAAGCCTCCAGGGCCCGCTGCATGTCATCGACATCCTGGGTCATGAAACTGCCGAGATGCTCCAGCGTCAGGATCCCCCGGCGGACATCATCGGCCTTCAGGTAGGTCAACTCCCCCTGAATCACCAGTTGGGATAACGGCAAGCGATTCGCGTCCGTCATCCAGTGCAGCGTGGCACTGAGCAGCCAGGCGATAAAGCCAATGACGGCGAAGAAAAACGCTACGCCAGTCCACGGAACCCGCTTTGCCGATGCCGGCAGAGAGATGCTTGTCATCACTGCATCAGCCATAATCTTGCCTACTTGCTTTCATTCCGTTGTCCGGAGCGCCCCAAAGTGGCCCATTGCGGTCTCAGGGATGGCGCTGACCACCAGGGTCAGACAAGCAAAGTTGATCGATTATACCGACCAACCTGTTGCTCTCCAACTCCTGTTGCTGCTTTCCAAGCAATTCCTGAACGTAAAACCCACTCTCAGCTCTGCTTGCCGCCCGGACCTGCTCAAAAACGATGCAATAAATGTACCATTTATCGCCAGTTATACCCTGAACAGTTAACTGCGACGCATCATATCAATATTCAGCTGCATCTCCGCCAGCTTTCGGGCAATTCGACCCACATCACCGGCCCCTTGCGTCAACACCAAATCACCCTCCTGGATAATATTGGCCAATGCCGACGGCAAAGCTTCGCCAGTCGGCACAAAAATCGGATCGATCTTGCCGCGTCGGCGAATGGTGCGGCAAAGCGATCGGCCATCTGCCCCGGCAATCGGTGCTTCACCCGCCGAATAGACATCCAGCATCACCAGCACATCCACCTGCTCCAGTACATTGGCAAAATCGTCGTACAGATCCCGGGTCCGGCTGTAGCGATGCGGTTGGAACACCATCACCAGGCGTTTGTCTTTCCAGCCGGCGCGGGCGGCCTGAATCGTCACCGCCACTTCGCTCGGGTGGTGGCCGTAATCATCCACCAGCATGACGCTGCCATTACCGGAGTCGAACTCTCCCAGATGATCGAAGCGACGCCCGGTGCCCTGAAACTCTGCCAAGGCACGGATGATCGCGTCATCTTCCACCCCTTCCTCAGTCGCCACCGTCACGGCGGCCGTCGCGTTCAAGGCGTTGTGACGCCCCGGAATATTGAGCTTCACATCCAGATCCGGCTTGCCCTGACGCACAATGGTAAAGAACCCCTGCTGGCCCTGCTGGCGGTAGTTGACCAGGCGAACGTCTGCATCCTCGGCAAAACCGTAGGTCAGTACCTGGCGGCCAATCCGCGGCAGCAACTCGCGCACCACAAGATCATCAATACACATCACGGCCAGACCGTAGAACGGCAGGTTGTGCAGAAAATCGATAAAAGTCTGCTTGAGGACTTCAAAATCCCCACCGTAGGTTTCCATGTGATCCGCTTCGATATTGGTCACCACACACACCATTGGCTGCAGGTGCAGGAACGACGCGTCACTCTCATCCGCTTCGGCGATCAGATAACGGCTGCACCCCAGACGGGCATTGGTCCCGGCACTTTTCACCAGACCACCGTTCACGAACGTCGGGTCCAGCCCGGCTTCAGAGTAGATCTGGGTCGTCAGGGCCGTGGTGGTGGTTTTCCCGTGGGTGCCGGCAATCGCAATCCCGTGACGATAACGCATCAGCTCAGCCAGCATTTCAGCACGGCGAACGACCGGGATCCGTTTGGCCCGGGCTGCCTTCAGCTCCGGGTTCTCAGCCGCAATCGCCGTCGAGGCGACCACCACACTGGCGCCGTCAATATTCTCGGCGGCATGGCCGAAAAAGATCTCAGCCCCTTTGCCGCTCAAGCGCTCGGTGACCGCATTCGGCGCCAGATCCGAACCGCTGATCCGGTAGCCTTCGTTAATCAACACTTCGGCGATCCCGCTCATGCCTGCGCCGCCGATCCCGACAAAGTGGATGCGCTCTACACGACGCATCTCTGGTACCATGGTTCTGATTTTTGCTAATTGCTGGTTATCCAGTTTTTTCATCACTCTGTCTCATGTTATGGGGTTGCCAGCGAGCGGATCACCGCGGCCACACGGGCGTCGGCATCCAGAATCGCTGCATCGCGCGCAGCTTCGGCCATCGCGGCCAACGCGCGGCGATCAAGTTGTTCAATTTGCGCAGCCAGTCCTGCTGCGGTCAGATCGGCCTGCTCAATCATCCGGGCCGCACTACACTGCACCAGATGATCAGCATTCAACGCCTGCTGGCGATCTTTGTGCATAAAAGGAATGAAGATCGCGCCGACACCGGCCGCAGCAAGCTCGGAGACCGTCAGTGCCCCGGAGCGACACACGACCAAATCAGCCCAGGCATAAGCCGACGCCACATCATCGATAAACTCGGTGATCTCGTGTTTGACCGCCGTGTTCGCGGCATAAGCCTGCTCCGTCTCAGCCTGATTGCCTTTACCGGCCTGATGACGGATAGTCACGCGATCGCCCAGCTTCCCGGCCACGACCGGCAGGGTCTGGTTGAGGATCTGCGCGCCCTGACTGCCGCCCATCACCAGAATCCGCAGCGGGCCCTGACGCTCGGCAAAACGCTGTGCCGGCGGCGGCAATTCGGTCACATCCCGGCGTACCGGGTTGCCCACGACGTCTTTACCGGCAAACGCACCGGGAAATGCCTGCAACACCGCCGATGCGATCCGGGACAGCCAACGGTTAGTCAGGCCGGCCACCGCATTCTGCTCATGCAGCACGACAGGAACGCCAGACAGCCAGGCTGCGACGCCGCCGGGTCCGCTGACATAACCGCCCATTCCCAGCACCACGTCCGGCTGCCAGGCTTTGATATAACGCCGGGCCTGAGCAATGGCGCCGATAATTTTAAAAGGTGCCGCCAGGAGCCGGGCAATCCCCTGGCCCCGCAAGCCTTTGACCTTGATAAAGTCGATGTCAATCCCATGCTTGGGCACCAAGTCGGCTTCCATCCGATCGGCTGTCCCCAGCCAGCGGATTTCCCAACCTTCCAGCTGAAGTTCCCGGGCCACAGCCAGGCCGGGAAACACATGCCCCCCGGTCCCGCCGGCCATCACCAGTAAGCGCTTATTCTTGTTCGTCATCGTTTTCATCTGTTTCTTCTGCAGGCCCGTACCGGGCCGCCAGGCGCTGCTCATGATCAATGCGGATTAAAATCGCCACCGCAGTCGCCATAATAAATAAACTCGAGCCGCCGTAACTGATCAGCGGCAGCGTCAACCCTTTGGTCGGCACCAGTCCCGCGGCTGCCCCGACGTTAACCAGGGTCTGAAACGCAAACCAGAAGCCAAAGCCGAAAGCCAGAAAGCCGCCAAACAGTTGTCTCGACTGCAGACATTTGCGCCCGATCAGCAAAGCCTTAAACACCAGGGAAAAAATCAGCAACAGCACCACGGTGACGCCAAGCAGGCCGACCTCTTCCGCCAGCACCGAAAACACAAAGTCGGTGTGGGCTTCGGGCAGATATTCCAGCTTCTGAATGGAGTTGCCCAGCCCCTGCCCCAGCCAGTCACCCCGGCCGAAGGCCATCAGGGACTGAGTGAGCTGATAGCCACTGCCAAACGGGTCTTCCCACGGATCCATAAAGGACGTCACGCGGCGCAGACGGTAGGGCTCAAAAATGATCAGCAGGGCAATGCCAAGCACGGCCGCAGCCAGCATGGCGAGAAACTGCCACAGCTTGGCCCCGGCAATAAACAGCATGCCGACCGTGGTGACAAACATCACCACAAAAGAGCCGAGATCTGGCTGCATCAGCAGGAGTCCTGCCAGGATCGCCAGCACCACCAGCGGCTTGATAAAGCCGTAAAAGCTCTCCCGCACCTGATGATACTGACGCACCAGATAGCCGGAGAGGAAAATAAACAGCGACAGCTTGGCCACTTCGGCCGGCTGAAGGTTAAAGATCCCCAGCGGGATCCAGCGTGCTGCACCATTGACCGAGCGGCCTACCACCAGCACGGCAATGAGCAAGAGGATCGAGCTCAGCAGCATAGGGACGCTGAGCTGGCGCCAGCGCTCGAGCGGGATCTGGACCACAAACGCGGCAATCACCAGCGCGCAGATCAGGAAAAAGCCATGGCGCAATGCGAAATAAAACGGCATCCCGGTCAGCCGGGTCGCGACCGGAACCGAGGCGGATGTTACCATCACCAGGCCGGTCACCATCAGGATCAGAGCGATCCAGACCAGCTGGCGATCATACAAACACGGCGCCGCCGGACGGGTGAGCCACTCTCCCAGCCCCCCCAGGCGATCTCGCAGTGCGCTCAGCATCACGCTCCCCCGGCCACTTGAAATTGCAGGGTTTGCGCCAGAGCCACAAAGGCGTCGCCCCGGGCCATAAAGTTCGGGAACTGATCAAAGCTGGCACAGGCCGGAGAAAGCAGGATCATATCACCAGCTTGGGCCACGGCTGCCGCTTGCGTCATCGCCTCGGCCAAAGTTTCAACCCGGGTGCTGCTGTCGGCCAGCGGCAGGAACTGCGCCCCGTCCCGGCCGTAGCAATACAAGTGAACATTCAGCGGCGCCAAAACCGGTTTGAGCTCAGAGAAATCCGCCCCTTTGCCGTCCCCGCCCATCAGCAGATGCAGGGTGCCGGATAGCGACAGCCCTTTCAGGGCCGCCAGGGTACTGGCCAGATTGGTCGCTTTCGAGTCATTGACCCAACGTACGCCCTGATGTTCCGCCACCAACTGACAACGATGCGCCAGGCCGTGATAGCGACGCAGCGCGCGGCAGGCCGCCAGGCGATCAACACCGGCGGCATCGGCTAGCGCCAGCGCGGCCAGACTGTTGGCAAGATTGTGCCGTCCGACCAGGGCCACCTCGGCAGCCGGCATCAGCGCTTGCTGATCCACCGCCAACCACTCGGCCCCGTCCTGCTCAACCAGGCCATACGCCTGCGTATCAAAGCCAAAACTGGTCATTGCGCCGGAAAAATCAGCCGGACAGGTCGCCGGATCATCGCGGTTCCAAATCGCCAGCTCGGCATGATCGAAAATCCGCATTTTGGCCTGGCTGTAATCGGCCAGGCTGTCATAGCGATCCATATGATCTTCAGACAAATTCAGGTAAGTCGCGGCCCGAAGCGCCAGCGAGGTGGTGGTTTCCAGCTGGAAGCTCGACAGCTCCAGCACATACAGATCATGATCCTGCGCCAGCATATCCAGTGCCGCAAAACCGATATTGCCGCCGACGCCGACGTTGATCCCGGCCTCGCGGGCCATCTCGCCGACCAGGCTGGTGACGGTGCTCTTGCCGTTCGACCCGGTGATCGCCACCACAGGTTTAGTGACGGCACGGGCAAACAGTTCAATGTCGCCGACAATCTCAATCCCGGCTTCGCGGGCAGCCACCAGCTCCGGGGTCGCCAGTGACACACCCGGACTGGCAACAATCAAATCAGCGTTCAGCAGCCAGTCCATCTGCCAGCCACCACTGTGCAGGGCGACCGAGGGCGGCAGCTGATCCTGCCCGGGCGGTGTCGGGCGGGTATCCATGACCTGAATCACCAACTCGCCAGGCTGACGCAACAGGTGGTTCACCACCGAGAGGCCGGTCATCCCCAGCCCAATCACCACAACCTGTTTAACACCGTCCAAGCCATTCATTTAGCGTACCTTCAGGGTTGCCAGCGCGATCAGCACCAGCATCAGTGTAATAATCCAAAAACGTACAATCACCCGCGGCTCCGGCCAGCCCTTGAGCTCATAGTGGTGGTGGATCGGCGCCATGCGGAAAATACGCTGGCCGCGCAGCTTGTACGAACCGACCTGCAGGATCACCGACACGGTTTCCATCACGAACACCCCGCCCATGATCACCAGCAGCAGCTCCTGACGTACCAGCACGGCGATGGTGCCGAGCGCGCCACCCAGCGCCAGCGAGCCGACATCACCCATAAAAACCTGGGCCGGATAGGTGTTGAACCACAAAAAGCCCAAGCCAGCACCCACGATGGCAGTACACACCACCACCAGCTCACTGGCATCTTTGAGATACGGAATATTGAGGTATTCGGCAAAGTTGACGTTACCGGTGGCCCAGGCAATAAACGCCATCCCGGCTGCCACCATCACAGTCGGCATGATCGCCAGGCCATCAAGGCCATCGGTCAGGTTCACCGCATTACTGGTTCCGACAATCACAAAATAGGTCATCACGATGTAGAACAGCCCGAGCTGCGGCATGACATCTTTGAAGAACGGCACCACCAGTTGGGTTGCCGCGGTATCTTGGCCGTGGACATACAGGGCAAACGCGACCCCGAATGCAATCACCGACTGCCAGAAGTATTTCCAGCGGGCGATCAGGCCATCGGTATTTTTGCGCACCACTTTGCGGTAGTCATCGACAAAGCCGACTGCCCCGTAGCCCAGCATCACGGTCAGGACCGCCCAGACATACGGGTTCGACAAATCCGCCCACAGCAGCACGGTAATCGCAATCGCGGCCAGGATCATAATCCCGCCCATGGTCGGGGTACCCCGCTTGCTGAAATGCGACTCCGGCCCGTCATGGCGTACCACCTGACCAATCTGCAACATCTGCAGACGGGCAATCAGGCGCGGTCCCATCCACAGCGACAGCATCAGGGCCGTCAGGATGCTGATGATGGCGCGAAACGTCAGATATTCAAACAGACGAAAAAACGGGAATGTGGACTCAAGTAAGTCGGCTAACCAATAAATCATTCTTTATGTTCCTGCAGTGCGACAATGATGTCTTCCATCCGGGTGCTCCGGGCACCCTTTGCCAGCACTGTAACCTCTGTATTTTGTGAATTATGTCGAAATTGATGAAGCTCTGCTTGCAGTTGCGCAATCAGTGCCGGTTTCTCGGCAAAATGATGACCGTCGTTCAGTTCACTGACCACCGCACTGGCGCTACCGAAGGTAAACACCTTATCCAGCGACTTGCTGCGGGCATATTCAGCCACTTCGCGGTGCAGCGCGAGGTTCTCGTCCCCCAGCTCAGCCATATCACCGAGCGCCAGCCAGCGCTGGCCCTCAAAGGTCGCCAGCAAATCAATCGCGGCTTTTACCGAAGCAACGCTGGCATTGTAGGTATCATCAATCAACCGCAGGCCCGGGGCCGGCTGGCTGATTTCCACCCGTCCCTTGACCCGCTGAACTTCGGCCAGACCGGCCCGAACCTGATCCAGGCAGGCACCCACGGCCATGCTCAGGGCTGCCGCAGCCAGGGCGTTGGCCACGTTATGCGCCCCCGGCAGTGTCAACTCAACCGGCACATCCCCATCGGGGGTGCGCATTGTAAAACAAGCGCAGCCAAGATTGTTAATAAATATGTCGCAAGCTGAGAAATCTGCTTCCGGCTGCGTCGCCGAAAACGTCACCACCCGGTGGGCCTCCAGCATCGGCTGCCACAGCGCCCGGGCGTTGGAATCCGCATTGATGATCGCCACGCCGTGCTCACCCAGGCCTTCAAAAATTTCCCCTTTGGCCTTGGCCACGCCATCGAGGGAGCCAAAGCCTTCCAGGTGGGCTGCCGCCAGGTTATTGATCAGCGCCACTTGCGGGCGCACCAGCGCAGTGGTGTAGGAAATTTCCTGCTGATGGTTTGCCCCCAGCTCGACCACCGCAAATTCATGCGACGGCTCAAGACGCAGCAAGGTCAGCGGCACGCCGAGATCATTGTTCAGGTTGCCGGCCGTGGCCAGCACCTTGCCTTTTTGCCCCAAAATGGCAGCGGTCATCTCTTTGACTGTGGTTTTGCCGCAGCTGCCGGTCAGGGCCAGCGTCTGCAACCCATGCTGGTCGGCCATTTCCGCTTTGAGCCAAGCACCGAGCTGCCCCAATGCCAGGCGGGTATCTGTGACCACCAGTTGCGGGATATCGAGTGGTAAGTGTTTGCTTACCAACAGGGCTGCCGCGCCGTTCTCCCGGGCATTGGCGCAAAAATCATGGCCGTCAAAACGCTCGCCTTTCAGGGCGATAAATAAAGTCTGGGGCTGCATATTGCGGGTGTCAGTCGACACCTGGGCAATGCCCGCATCCGGCCCCATCAGCTCGGCGCCCAGAACCGGGGCCAGTTGTGACAGCTGAACGTTGATCATGCCTTGTTCTCCAATAGTGCGGCGACCGTTTCCCGATCCGAGTAATGAACCGTGCGATCGGCCAGCACCTGATAATCTTCATGTCCTTTCCCGGCCACCAGCACGATGTCGTCGGCGGCGGCTTGGGTAAATGCCCACTCACAGGCGCGGGCGCGGTCGTGCTCGACCCGGGCCTGCGCCGGCTGTGCCAGCCCGGCGAGCATGTCCGCGACAATCGCCGCCGGCGCTTCACTGCGCGGATTGTCGTCGGTCAGAATAATATGGTCGGCCAGCCGTTCGGCAACTTCGGCCATCAGCGGCCGTTTGCCGGTATCGCGATCACCGCCGCAACCAAAAATGCACCAGAGTTTGCCCCGACAATGCACCCGCAGCGCCTGCAGCGCCTTTTCCAGCGCATCCGGCGTGTGAGCATAATCAACAACCATCATAGGTTTGTCAGGGGTTTGAAAAACTTCCATCCGGCCAATCACCGCCTGTAATTGCGGCGCGGCCGCAACCAGTTGTGCCAGCGGGTGGCCCGTCGCCAGTAAAGTGGCCAGCGCCAGCATCAGATTGGTGACGTTAAAGGAGCCCACCAGGGGCGCGGTAAATTCACCGGCTCCCCAGGAAGAATCAAACGCCACGGTGACACCCTCGGTGGTATAGCGGACCTGCTCCAGCCACAGGGCCGGCCCTGAGTGCGCTGCGATAAACGCCTGCTGACTGGCAACGGCGACCGCCTGCGGCAGCTCACCCAGCCATTCACGCCCGACAGCATCATCGGTATTGATCACTGCGACACCCGCCTGATGCTCAGTAAACAGGGTTTTCTTGGCTTGCGCGTACGCGGCCATATCGCCGTGATAATCCAGATGGTCACGGCTGAGGTTGGTAAAAATGCTGGCCGTAAAATCCAACGCTTTCACCCGCCCTTGCACCAAGCCGTGGGAAGAGACTTCCATGGCGGCAAAATCTGCCCCCTGCGCGACCAGCCCGGCCAGCTCGTGCTGAATTTCAATCGCGCTGCCGGTGGTGTTGGCCGCCGGTTTCAGCTGTTGCAACAAGCCGTTACCCGTGGTGCCCATTACCCCGGCACAATAGCCGAGTTGTTCTGCCCATTGTGCCAGCAGCTGGGAAATCGTTGTTTTGCCATTGGTGCCGGTTACGGCCACCAGCTTCAGCGCCTGATCCGGCGCACCGTAAAAACGCCCGGCAATCGCCGAGAGATGCTGGCCCAATGCGGGCAGATACAGCACCGGGATCCCCTGCTGCATCTCGATACGCGCTGGCGCATCCGACGTTTCTTCCGCCAGGATCGCGCTGGCGCCAGCTTCAATTGCTGCCGGGATAAACCGGCGGCCATCGACAACATGGCCATTCACCGCCACGAACAAATCACCCGGCTGGATCCGGCGGCTGTCTAAGGTCATCTCCGACAGCACCACCTGGCCTACCTCAGCCGGCCAGTGCGCCGAAGCTATCCAGGGAGACAAAAGTTCGCCGAGCTGACGAATTGGGTTAAGTACCGGCATGGGATTGGCCTCTGTTATGTACGACTTTGAGTTCACCGGTTCCGGCATCAGGCGGAACATTCAAAATCTGAAGCGCGCTTTCCATCACTTCAGCAAAAATCGGTGCGGCCACCAGACCACCATAATACTTATCGCCCTGTGGCTCATTGATCACCACCACCATCGCCAGGCGCGGGTTGCTGATCGGCGCAACGCCAGCTGTCATCGCGATATACTCATCGCTGTAGCCGCCGGCCATGGCTTTTTTCGCCGTCCCGGTTTTCGCTCCGACCCGGTAACCCGGCACGGCCGCCCGGAACGCACTGCCGCCTTCCTGCGTGACAGTTTCCAACATGTTCAGTAGCTTACGGGTATTTTCAACCGAAGCGACCTGGCGGCCGGGGACCACCTGCTCGGTTTTGAGGATCGACAGCGGACGATTGACGCCCATGGCGCCAAGGGTTGCGTAAGCACGCACGAGCTGGATCGGGGTCACCGAGATCCCGTAGCCGAACGACAGAGTCGCTCGTTCAAAATCAGACCAGCGCCGGCGTTCGGGAAAAAAGCCCTGCGCTTCACCGATGAGGTTGATCCCCGAAGCATCCCCAAGTCCGACACTACCGTACATCCCGAGGACGGCATCGACCGGCATGGCCAGAGACAGCTTACTGACCCCGATGTTACTGGATTTTTTCAGAATCTTCGTCAGATCAGCCTTTCCGACCCGGGAGACGTCGCGCACCCGGCTGCCGCCGACCTGCATCAGACCGTTGCCGGTATCGATAATCGTGTCTTCATCGGCCACCCCGTTTTCCATCGCCGCCAGCACCACAAACGGCTTGATCGTCGAGCCCGGCTCCATTGCATCGGTGATTGCCCGGTTACGCATCCGGAAACTTTGCAGTTGTTCGCGGTTGTTGGGGTTATAGGAAGGCGCATTGACCATGGCAAGGATTTCACCGGTGCGAACATCCGCCATCACCACCGAGGCCGAGGTCGCCCGGTAATCGGCGACCGCTTGCTTCACCGCCCGGTAGGCCACCGCCTGCAGGCGCTGATCGATACTCAGGCTCAGGGACTTGCCCGGCTCACGTTGTTTGAGGGAAATATTTTCGACCACCCGGCCATAACGGTCTTTGCGTACCGTACGCCGCCCCGGCTCACCGGTCAGCCAGCCATCATAAGTCCGCTCGACCCCTTCCAGGCCCCGGCTGTCAATCCCGGTCACGCCCAGCAAATGGGCGCTGACTTCACCGGCCGGATAGAAACGGCGGGACTCATCTTTGAGGCCGATCCCCGGCAGCTTCAGCTTGCTGACGTACGCTGCCATGGCCGGACTGACCTGGCGTTGCAGATAGATAAAGCGACGCTGTTGATTGCTCTCCAGCCGCGCCAGCAGGTCCTGGCGATCCAGGCCCAGCACATCTGCCAGGGCATACCAGCGATCCGGGTACTGGATCCCGCCGCTTTTGTAGATCTGGACCGGATCGGCCCACACCGCCTGGACCGGCACACTGACGGCCAGCGGCTCGCCATTGCGATCCGAGATGATCCCACGGGCGGACGGCATCGCCTTCACCCGCAGCGACCGCATATCCCCTTCCTGGATCAGCTTGCCCGGCTCCAGCACCTGGATATAGGCCGCGCGGCCAATCAAGGCCAGTAACGCCAGAAGGATACATCCGCAAATAACACCAAAGCGCCACGGGATAAACACCGGTGGCGCTTTCTGGCGACGCTGATTATCAGACTGCTGACGCTTTAATTTATTCATCAAACTCATTACTGTACGACGACTTCGCTGTCCCGTGACGGGCGCTTCATCTCCAGCTCTTTTTCAGCCAATTGCTCAATCCGGCTATGTTCGGCCAGGGCGTTTTCTTCAAGGAGTTGGTTCCGCCATTCAATATCGAGCTGATCCCGCTCAATTAGCAATTGCTCCTGCTCGGCAATCAGCTGACGCGAGTGATGGGTGATCAGCACCACCCAAAGCGCGGAAATCAGCACCAGAACCAGCAGGATCAACGGCACCCGACCGATCGTCACCAGATCCCGGGCGATCAGTCGTGCCAGATTTTCTGACGGCTCTGGTGCGGCACTCATAGACGTTCTGCCAGGCGCAGGACCGAGCTGCGTGAACGGGCGTTGTCCGTGATTTCCGTTTTCGACGGCTTAATCGCCTTGCCAACGGTTTTCAGCGCTGCCGAGCCCAGCTCCTTGATCTGCGCTTCCGTTAACGGCAAACCGGCAGGTACTTCCGGCCCTTTGCTCTGTTTACGGATAAAGCGTTTCACCAGTCGGTCTTCCAGCGAATGGAAGCTGATCACCGACAGGCGACCACCCGGTGCCAGCACCTTGACGGCGCCGTTCAGCGCGGTGTCGATCTCTTCCAACTCACTGTTGATATAAATCCGGATCGCCTGGAAGCTGCGGGTCGCCGGGTGCTTGTGCTTATCGCGAAACGGCGACACTTCAGCAATCAGGCTGGCCAGCTGCAACGTGCGGGTCAGCGGCTCTTTGTCCGGATCTTCCCGGTGCGCCACGATGCCGCGGGCAATGCGCTTGGCAAAACGCTCTTCGCCGAACTCTTTCAGCACCCAAGCTATATCATCGGCATCCGCCTCGGCCAGCCAGTCTGCCGCCGAGGTACCGGACGTCGGATCCATACGCATATCCAGCGGTCCGTCACGCATAAAGCTGAAGCCGCGCTCGGCATCATCCAGCTGCGGTGATGACACGCCCAGATCAAGCAGCACCCCGTCAATCTTGCCGCTCAGCCCGCGCGCTTCCATATACTCCGCCAGGCCGGAAAACGGGCCGTGAATAATGGTAAAACGCGGATCATTGATTTTCTGCGCTTCGGCAATCGCCTGCGGATCGCGGTCGATACTATACAGGCGACCATTTTCCCCCAATTGAGAAAGGATCAGCCGGCTATGCCCACCTCGACCAAATGTACCGTCGATATAGATGCCATCCGGTTTGATGGCCAGACCGTCGACAGATTCCTGGAGCAAGACGGAAACGTGCTCAAATTGTTCAGACATAAAATTCATTCAGCGATAGTGAAAGCTCACCGACACTGCCACAGTCGTCTGGGCGTGCCGGCCTGAAAGCGTGTAAGTCAGGGAAACTGCATGTCAGCTCACGATTTCAACAAAAAACCGATGATTTTCGCGTAAAGATTGGCTTTTCCCGCAAAATCCCATCGCAAAGTGTACGTATGACACAAAAAAATTGTCAAGCGAGGGGCTGGATTTCTGACAAACACATGATATTACCGGAGACAGGTTTTGCATTGATTCCAAACAGATATTCTGCCAAAGCAGTCCATTTCCGCCGCAAAGCCCTAAAACGATAAAAGGTGATGTTCGCCTCAACTTGAAGCAATACATCACCTTTTATAGAGAATGAGGGGAGTTGGCCGATAAGCCGGGTTCTGTCCCGCTTGCGCGGTGGTAACCATTCCTCTAGGCCTGCAATCACTCACAGGCTCAAGCAACCTACCCGTCCCCAACGCGGGCCACGCCATTAGGGACCTATTTGGTCTTGCTCCGGGTGGAGTTTACCGTGCCACGAACTATTACTAGCCGCGCGGTGCGCTCTTACCGCACCCTTTCACCCTTACCTGTGCACCACTTCGAAAAGCGGGCCATCGGCGGTTTGCTCTCTGCTGCACTGGTCGTAGGCTTGCGCCCCCCAGACGTTATCTGGCACCCTGCCCTGTGGAGCCCGGACTTTCCTCCCCTTCGCCAGTCTCCCAAAGGACATCAACGAAGCAGCGGTTACCTGGCCAACTCAGGGGGCGGATTGTAGCGAAGTTCGATCCCGGTTGCCAGCAAAATGTCGCCGCGGGGCACGGGTCGCTCGAAAAGGAAGCAATCCCACCACGGCAACGCCATTACCGGCTAGTCCAGATGCTCCAGCCCCCACTTGTACAGGGCATTTTTCTTCACGCCATGGATCTCTGCCGTCAGTGCCGCCGCCTTTTTCAGCGGCAACTCAGCCGCCAGCAATCCCAGAGTGCGCAGGGCATCGGCCGGTAACGCTTCTTTTTCTGCCCGGTGACCGGCCACCACCAGCACCATCTCGCCCCGGATCCGGTTACTGTCTTCTTGCAGCCATGCAATCAGCTCCCCCAGCGGCGCCCCATGGATGGTTTCATAGGTTTTGGTCAGCTCCCGGGCCAGCACCACCTGGCGCTCTGCGCCCAGTACCGCCAGCATATCCGCCAGGGAATCCATGATCCGATGCGGGGATTCATAGAAGATCAGCGTGCGCGGATCATCGGCCAGTGCCTGGAAGCAATCCCGGCGTCCTTTGCTTTTCGGCGGCAGAAACCCTTCAAAGCTGAAGCGATCTGACGGCAGCCCGGCCGCACTCAAGGCGGTGATCACCGCACAAGGGCCCGGCAACGGCACAACTTTGACACCGGCTTGACGACAGCGATTCACCAGATGGTATCCTGGATCACTGATTAAAGGCGTGCCGGCATCCGAAACCAACGCGATGCTGGTGCCCGCCTGTAGCTTCTCAATCAAAAAGTCAGCTTTCTGCTGCTCATTGTGATCATGAAGCGCAAAGGTGCGGGTTGAGATAGAAAAATGGGTCAGCAAGCGCGAGGTATGACGGGTGTCTTCAGCGGCGATCAGGTCCACATTTGCCAATACATCCAATGCACGCTGCGTGATGTCCGCCAGATTACCGATCGGTGTAGGTACGATGTACAAAGTTGCGACATCTACCGGGCATGAATTGGTCTCACTCATTTGTCTAAGATCTCATCTGCAATTAATATAGAGAGTAATTTGCCACAGTTGAAAAAATTCAATGTTCGATTTTACCCATAAGCGTAAAAGTGTATCACGACTCATCGCGCCTGTAGCCCTTGCCGTGATCCTGGCGGGCTGTTCGACGCCAACCCAGCAAACCATGACCCTGGATATCACTGCGCCGGTGACGGACAGCGCGGCCAATTATCTGCTCCAAGCGGAGTCCAGCGAAGGGACCGCCAGTATTGACTGGCACATTCTTGCCCTCAAGGCCCTGATCAAAGAAGGCCGCCTGGAGCAGGCCGAGCAGCAGGCCAACCGCCTGGCCCGACTGTCGATGAACCCGGTCCAGATGGCGGAATGGCAACTGGCACGCGCAACCCTGCGCTATCAGCAAGGCCAGCCGCAGTCGGCACTGGAGACCCTGAATTTCCAACCCTGGTGGACGCTGAACGATCGCCAGTACCTGCGCTATCACATGCTGCGGGCTGAACTGCTGGCGCAGACCAACCAGCCGATGGCAGCCGCCCGTGAGCGCACTGCCCTGGATCAGTACCTGCAACCCGAGCAAAAAGCCGCCAACTGGCAGCGTTTGTGGCAGGACTTGGCCAGCTTCAATAACAATCAACTGCAATCGGCGAAAATCGCCGAGGACGAAACCGTCCTGCGCGGTTGGGTTCAGCTGAGCATCCTGAAGAACACTTACTCGCAACGCCCGGCCCGGCTGAAAAGCGCCGTCGACGAATGGCTGGCGCAGCACCCTTACCATCCGGCCAACCAGTCCCTGCCGGCCGAGCTGGCCGCGATCTTGTCGCTGGAGATCCCCGAGCTCAGTAATGTCGCCCTGCTGCTGCCGCTGTCCGGACGCTATGAGCATGCGGGTAAAGCGGTACGCGATGGTTTTATCAATGCCATGCTTGATGATACCGCCCGGGACGCCGAAACCGAGCTGACCATTTATGATACCGAGGCGGAGCCCCTGCCGGCGATCATCAGCAAGCTGGAGCAAGCCGGGATCGAGCTGGTGATTGGCCCGCTGCGCAAAGACAAAATCACGGACTTCCAGCGGCTGAACCAGTCACAAATGACCATGCTGGCCCTGAATGAGCCGGATCAGTCTGCCCAAACCCAGGGCAAAGTCTGCTATTTTGCCCTGTCGCCGGAGCAGGAAGCCGAGCAAGCCGCCCGCCATCTGTTTGCCAAGGGGCATCAGTATCCGATGGTCCTCGCCCCGGGCAACGACTTCGGTGAGCGGGTCAGCCAGGCCTTTATCGCGCAATGGCAACAACTGACCGGCCACGAACCGGCCAGCAGCACGTTCAGCTCGCGCAAGCAGGTCCAACAGCAAATTGCGGCTGTCTTCGGCCTGACCGAAAGTCAGTCCCGGATCCAGCAAATGAACCAGTTGCTGGGGATTGAGCTGGAAGCCCAGCCCCGCAGCCGCCGTGACACCGATGCTGTGTACCTGATCGCCAACAAGAACGAGCTGACGCTCCTCAAGCCGTTTATTGAAGTCGCGATCAACCCGGACATCCAGCCGCCGAAGCTGTATGCCAGCTCACGCAGCTACCCGGACAGCAAAGCCAATTTCAGTGAGTTACGCGGGATTGAGTTCAGTGATATTCCGCTGCTGGTGGATGCCAACCACCATTTCATGACCCGGTACAATGAGCTGTGGCCAAATGCGAACAACACGGATCTGCGCCTGCACGCCTTCGGGATGGACGCGTATAAAATGATCACCGAACTCCCGCAGATGCAGGCTGTCGATAACTACAGCACGCAAGGGAAAACCGGCCGACTGAGCCTGGACGATCAGTGTGTCATCCAGCGCCAACTCAGCTGGGCCATGTTCTCCGGGAATGGCGTTGAACCCGCCCAATAGACGCCGCCAAGGGCAGGCTTATGAGCAACTGGCGGAGCAATATCTGCGCCGCCAGGGGCTGCATCCCGTCTGCCGAAATTTCCAATGCCGGGGCGGTGAGATCGACCTCATCATGCGTGATCGCCGCTGCCTGGTCTTCATTGAAGTCAAATTTCGTCAACGTCCCCATTACGGTTCTGCCGCAGAAACGGTAAACTGGCGTAAACTGCAACGCCTCAAACGTGCTGCACTCTTCTGGCTGCAACGTAATGGCCTCGCGGCCGAACACACCGAGTTCCGATTTGATGTCGTGGCCATCCAAGGCACCGAACAACACATTGAGTGGCTTACCAATATCCTGGTGGAAGGTTAATCCATGCTAGAGAGCATTAAAGAAAGTTTTACCGAAAATATTCAGACCCAGATTGCGGCGGCGGAAGCCCTGCCGGATGCGATTGCCCAGGCCGCGCAACTGATGGTGCAAAGCCTGCTGAACGGCAATAAGATCCTGTGCTGCGGCAACGGCGGCTCCGCAGCCAACGCCCAGCATTTTGCATCGTGCCTGATTAACCGCTTCGAAACCGAGCGCCCGAGCCTGCCGGCCCTGGCACTGACGGCGGACACCACCACCCTGACGGCAGTCGCCAACGACTACCACCACGATGAAGTGTTCTCCAAACAAGTCCGGGCCCTGGGCCAGACCGGCGATATTCTGTTCGTATTGTCAACCAGCGGCAACAGTAAGAACATCATCAAAGCGATGGAAGCAGCCCTGACCCGGGACATGACCATTGTGGCCCTGACCGGGAAAGACGGCGGCGAAATGGCAGGCCTGCTCGGTGTCCAGGATGTCGAAATCCGGATCCCGTCACAACGAACAGCCCGGATCCAGGAAGGGCACTTGCTTACCGTCCATTGTTTGTGTGATCTTATCGATAAGGTATTGTTCCCACAACACGAAGGATAATCCATGCGCAAATTTCAGGCGCTGCTGCTGGCCGCGTTGTTGCTACTCCAGGGGTGTGCCGCACTGGTTCCCGGCGATCCACGCTCCGCCAAACGGCAATGGTTTGATCAGCACATCGAAATGGAAATTGGCGGGTTGGTCAACAAGCCGCCCTACCGCCAGCAAGCGCGGATCAATGCGGTCGCCTTTGACGGCAAAGTACTGCTCGTCGGTCAGGCCGTCGATGAGGCCACCAAAACACAGCTGGCCGAGCAGATCCGCCAGCTCAGCCATGTCAGTACCGTGTTCAACCAGATCCAGGTCCGTCCGTTGCCCAAGCTGAGCGAGGTCAGCAAAGACAGCTGGCTCACCACCAAAGTGAAGTCGCAGCTTATCGGCAGTAAAAAACTGCAGGATGTTGCGATCCAGGTGCTGACCGAAAGCCAGGCGGTCTACCTGCTGGGCTATGTCACCCGGGAGCAGGCCCATATCGCGACGGAAATCGCCCGTAACGTCAACGGAGTGAAGCAAGTCGTGAAGGTGTTTGAGTATCTGGAAAGTCAGCCGGCCGCTGATCCGTCGTAGGGCGAAAGTGGCAGGGGGAGCGTCAGACGAGCGCCCCCTTTGATCGTGCGATAACCCCCCCATGGCATCAACAGACAGCAATAGACATCAATAAAAAACGCAGCCGAGGCTGCGTTTTTTGATTCGATGGCGACGTTGATGACTCGCACTTGACGTTACTTGACAACGCGCAGACTTGGTCGGCCGCGCGGACGAGGTGGATCATCATCGGGCGCATCGCTGTCCGCGGTTTCCGTGACTTCCGCCAGCGGAGACATGGTATCGGTGTCAGCGACCTCAATCAGCGGTTCATCCGCCACGTCGAGTTCGTCCTGTTCAACCAGCTCCGGCTCATACGCCGGCTCCGGCTCAAACATGGTCCCTGCACCGTTTTCACGGGCATACAGCGCCATCACCGCGTACAACGGCACAATCACGGAGTGCGGACGACCGCTAAAGCGGGCACTGAAGCTGATTGCCTCATTGCCCAGCTCCAAGTTGCCTACCGCACGCGGCGCAATATTCAGCACGATTTGGCCGTCGCTGACAAATTCCATCGGCACTTTCACGCCCGGCAAGGTCGCATCAACCACCAAATGCGGGGTTAAATCATTATCGACCAGCCAGTCATAAAAAGCCCGCACCAGATACGGCCGGCGCGGCGTCATCGTTGCCATATCCATTATTGGCCAGCCAGACGCATTTCACGTTCAGCTTCGGTCAGCGAAGCCAGGAAAGAATCACGTTCAAAGACACGAGTCATGTACGCTTTCACTTCTTTGGCGCCCGGACCTGACAGCTCAATACCCATTTGCGGCAGACGCCACAGCAATGGTGCCATGTAGCAATCCACCAGGCTGAACTCTTCACTCATGAAGTAAGGGAATTCAGCAAACACTGGGGCCAGTGCCAGCAACTCTTCACGCAATTGCTTGCGCGCTTTCTCAGCTTCATCCGGCGAGCCTTTGCTGGCTTTCTCAGCCAGGGTATACCAGTTGCGCTCAACACGGTACATCATCAGGCGACTGTTACCCCGGGCTACCGGGTACACAGGCATCAGTGGCGGGTGAGGGAAACGCTCATCCAGATACTCCATAATGATGTTGGCCTGGTACAGCGCCAGTTCGCGATCAACCAAGGTCGGAACAGAGTTGTACGGGTTCAGGTCCAGAAGATCCTCAGGTAAGTTATCCGGATCAACCAGCTCGATTTCAACACTGACACCCTTTTCCGCTAGAACGATACGCACCTGATGGCTGTAGATATCCGAAGCATCAGAATACAGAGTCATCACAGAGCGTTTATTGGCAGCAACAGCCATTAACCCCTCCAGTATACTTATATACACAAAAAGCAACGGGGGCCCGAGCCCCCATTGCGAGTTCTTAACCCACTAGATTACCCGATCAGTGGACATCGCGCCAATACTCTTTCTTCAACAGTAAGGTTAGTACAAAGAATACGACGATAAAGCCCATTACCCACAGACCCAGACGCTGACGCTCCAGCTTCATTGGCTCTGCCGAGTATTCCAGGAAGTTCACCAGATCACGGACCACCGCGTTATACTCTTCGGTGTTCAGTTCACCGGAACCGTCAGACTCAATCCCGACCAGCTCCTTCACTTCAACACCGTCAATCAAACGGGTTTCATACACTTTCGACGGTACGCCCTGCAGCTCTTCCAGCACGTGCGGCATCCCCACACTCGGGAAGACCACGTTGTTCACACCAAACGGACGGCTTGGGTCGGCATAGAAAGAACGCAGATAAGTGTAAATCCAATCCGTGCCACGAACCCGGGCAACCAGCGTCAGATCCGGTGCCGGAGCACCGAAAGAAGTCGCTGCGTACTCGGTCGGGATCGCATTGTGCATCAGCTCACCGATTTTGACTTCCGGGTCGAAAATCATGTGCTCTTTCATCAGGTCCGTCGGAATGTCCAGGTCATTCGCAACACGCTCATAACGCTGGTACTGCGTGGCGTGACAGCCGAAACAGTAGTTCATAAACGTTTGCGCACCACGCTGCAGCGAGGCCTTGTCCGACAGATCGTTGTTGGCAGCATCCAACGGCACTTTTGCACCTGCCGCCATTGCCAGAGACGGCAACAGGGCAAATAACAATACAATCAACTTCCTCATTTGAATGTCACCCTCTCTGGTAGCGGTTTGGTAGCTTCATTTTTGCTGTAGAAGAACAGCAGCACGAAGAACATAAAGTAACCAAAGCTAAAGACCTGTGCCATCAGGGTATAGGTCGGCGTCGCCGGCAGCGCACCCAGAACACCCAGCGCAATAAAGCAAATCGTAAACTGAACAATGTTGCCCAGATGCAGTTTGCTCCGGTAGCGGTAAGAACGCACTTTACAGCGATCCAACCACGGCAGCAGGAACAGCGCGACAATCGAGGCGCCCATGGCAATAACACCCAGCAGCTTGTCCGGCACCGCACGCAAGATGGCGTAGAACGGTGTGAAGTACCATACCGGCGCAATATGCTCAGGGGTCTTCAACGGGTTTGCCGCTTCAAAGTTAGGCGGCTCAAGGAAGTAACCACCCATTTCCGGGTTAAAGAAGATCACGTAGCTGAACAAGAAGGCAAATACCGCCACCCCGACCATATCTTTCACTGTCCCATACGGGTGGAAAGGAATCGAATCGATGATGTCGTACTTCTTGCTGTAGTAAGAGTGGAACGGGAACTGGGTTTTATACCCTTCACCCTTGGCACCCTTCGGCAGTTTGGTCTCAATCCCGTCCGGGTTGTTCGAGCCCACTTCGTGCAACGCCAGAACGTGCAGAACGACCAACAGCAGCAGGACAATCGGCAGCGCAATCACGTGCAGGGCAAAGAAACGGTTCAGCGTCGCACCGGAGATCACGTAGTCACCCCGGATCCACAGCGTCAGATCGTCACCAATCACCGGAATCGCACCAAACAGGGAGATGATGACCTGGGCACCCCAGTATGACATCTGGCCCCAAGGCAGCAGGTAACCCATGAACGCTTCGGCCATCAGCACCAGGAAGATCAGCATGCCGAACAGCCACAGCAGCTCACGCGGCTTCTGGTACGAACCGTAAATCAGGCCACGGTACATGTGCAGGTACACCACGACGAAGAACGCCGAAGCACCTGTCGAGTGCATATAACGCAGCAGCCAACCGTATTCCACATCACGCATGATGTATTCGATTGATGCAAATGCACCATCGCCGGAAGGCGTATAGTTCATGGTCAGCCAGATCCCGGTCAGGATCTGGTTTACCAACACCAGCATGGCCAATGAACCAAACAGATACCAGAAGTTGAAGTTCTTCGGCATCGGGTATTCGGATAAATGCTTACGGTAAGCATTCATCACTGGCAGTCGTTTTTCGACCCAACCAAGTAATGCTTCCATTAGGCTGTCTCCTCATCGACACCGACGATAATGGTGCTGTCATCCAAGAACATATGAGGCGGCACCACAAGGTTCAATGGTGCCGGTACTCCTGAAAATACACGGCCTGCCATATCAAACTTAGAGCCGTGACACGGACAGAAGAAGCCAGCGGAGACGCCACTCACCTGCTCACTGAAACTGTCAGGCAGATAGGTTGGCGAACAACCAAGGTGGGTACAGATACCTACGGCTAAAAAGATTTCAGGCTTCACTGAACGATATTGGTTCTGGGCATAACCCGGCTGCTGTGGTTCATCTGACGACGGATCACGCAGCTGATCATCATGACCGCCCAGTTCCTCGATAATTGCTTCGCTACGGCGCACGACCCAAACTGGTTTACCACGCCATTCGACGCGAACCATTTGGCCTTCTTCCAATTTGCTAATATCAACTTCGACTGGCGCACCGGCGGCTTTTGCTTTGGCGCTCGGGTTCCACGACTTGATAAAAGGCACAGCTACAGCGACTGCACCTAAGCCTCCGACAACCGACGTTGTCGCAGTCAGGAAGCGGCGGCGACCGTTACTTACTGGCGCATTGCTCATCCAAACATTCTCCCATGTGCTCCCGCTCTGGATTATTATTATGTCCCTTGGCGTCCCTGGAGCTTACGGCTAACTCTCAACGGAAAGATACAACAGATAATTGGTACTTTTTTAAGCTGTTGTTAATCGCGCCAAATGATAAATAAAACCCCACTTTTTGACAAGATAAAGCTACCTTTCAGCAACAAATGTGAGAGGTATGTTCTTTTTGTTTTGAAATTTCACGGCGCGGGGAAAAACAACCCGGCTCGGCAGGCCAAACCGGAGGTTTCTTACAGGCAAAAAAAAGCCCAACCCGAAGGTTGAGCTTTTTCTGTACACAGTACAACCGGTAAACCGGCGCGTAAATTAACGCTTAGAGAACTGTGGACGACGACGTGCTTTACGCAGACCAACTTTCTTACGTTCAACGCGACGTGCGTCACGAGTAACGTAGCCAGCTGCACGTAGAGCAGGACGTAGAGTCTCATCGTACTCCATCAGAGCGCGAGTGATACCGTGACGGATCGCACCTGATTGACCAGTGATACCACCACCTTTAACAGTGATGTACAGGTCAAGCTTCTCAGTCATTTCAACAAGCTCAAGTGGCTGACGAACAACCATGCGAGCAGTTTCGCGACCGAAGTATTCTTCGATGCTACGCTTGTTGATTACGATGTTACCAGTACCCGGCTTAATGAAAACGCGAGCAGCTGAGCTTTTGCGACGGCCAGTGCCGTAGTATTGATTCTCTGCCATTGTCATCTTCCCCAATTAGATGTCTAGAACTTTAGGCTGTTGTGCAGCGTGGTTGTGCTCAGCACCAGCGTAAACTTTCAGCTTACGGTACATTGCACGGCCTAGAGGACCCTTAGGAAGCATGCCTTTAACAGCAATTTCGATAACCATTTCTGGTTTCTTAGCGATCAGCTTGTCGAAGCTGATTGACTTCAGACCACCGATGTAGCCAGTGTGGTGGTGGTACATCTTGTCAGTGCGCTTAGCACCAGTTACCGCAACTTTCTCAGCATTGATAACTACGATGTAGTCACCAGTGTCAACGTGTGGAGTGTACTCAGGCTTGTGCTTGCCACGTAGACGAGATGCGATTTCAGTTGCAAGACGACCTAGTGTTTTACCTTCAGCGTCTACAACATACCAGTCACGTTTTACAGTTTCTGGTTTAGCAACGAAAGTTTTCATGCTAATTCTTACCCAAAATTAAATAGTTTCACTTCACTGGAGCATATTGCTCCATCTCTGTACAGAGCCCAGTCATCACCCCTTCGAGTGGTTGGCACTCCCGGCTTTTGCCGTTACAGGTACGGTGGGTCGCAAGATTATAGGGAAGGGTGGAGAAAAAATCACCTTTTTTTCAAAAAAAATTGAGATTTTTTCTCAGCATGGCTACAACGGGAGATTCTGACAATAAAGCGGGGACCAGACGGCCCAGATCCCCCCCTCTTGTTCGGTTATGCCAGATGCGGACGCGCCAAGTATTCATGGCTCTGCATCTCAATTAACCGCGAGCAGCAGCGTTTGAACTCAAATGTCAGGCGTCCCTGCTGATAAAGCTGAGATAACTCAGTTTCCGCCGACATAATCAGCTTGACGTTACGCTCATAAAACTCATCCACCATGGCAATAAAACGCCGGGCAGCATCATCTTCCTTCTCCCCCATCTGGATCACGTCAGACACCAGTACGGTATGGTAAATCCGGGCAATTTCCATGTAATCGTTCTGGCTGCGGGCGGTCTGGCACAGGGTCTGGAACGTAAAATGCACCACCCCGTCCGCTTCGTGCCGGGTCGGCAGCATTCGGTTGTTGATTTCAATGGCCTTGCCTTCGGCACGGGGCTCAACACTCAGCTGGTGAAAATACTGATTCAGATTCTGCTCTGCCTGGGCATCAAGCGGATAATGGAAAATCTCCGCCTGCTCTAAGGTGCGAAGCCGGTAATCGACCCCGGAGTCAACATTAACCACCTCGCAATGCTGCTCGATCAGGGCAATGGCCGGCAGAAAACGCGCGCGCTGCAAGCCGTTGCGATACAGCTCGTGCGGCGGAATGTTGGAGGTTGCCACCAGGGTGATCCCACGCTGGAACAGGGCTTCAAACAAAGTCCCGAGGATCATGGCATCGGTAATATCAGAGACGAAAAACTCATCAAAGCAAATGATATCGGTTTCGGCCCGAAAGCGATCGGCAACATGCTCCAGCGGGTTTTCCTGCGCGCCAAGCTGTTTGAGTTCCTGATGAACCCGGTGCATAAAACGGTGGAAGTGGACCCGCATTTTACGTTCGGTCGGCAGGCATTCAAAAAAGGTATCTACCAGGTACGTTTTCCCCCGGCCGACCCCGCCCCAGAAATACAGCCCTTTCACTGGCACCACGGCCGATGGGCCCTGCCGCTTGAGCAACCGGGAAAACAACGACGGCTTAACCGCCTCCGGCTTGGGTGCCTGCATCCGGTGGAACAGATCGTCTAAATGCCGCACCGCCATGGCCTGTGCCGCATCGGCAATGAAATCTTCGCGCTGAAGGTCTTGCTGGTATTTTTGCTGTGGCGTCATCCGTTGCTGTAACTCTTTTGATCCCATCTTTGGCATCGGATAGTACCATGCCCCGGTTTGTGCATGTATAGTAACGATACGAAACAGGGTTATTGATTTATGACTCAGCAAGGGCTTCCCCCAGCGATGACGATAACAACAACCCATATGCCGGCCGGTTCGTCGCTCACGGCGCGCCAATCAAACAAAATAACCGGCTGTCACCTGGTATTGATAGTAACCACAAGGAGTTTTCCATGGCTTGGATTTATGCGCTTCTGATTTTTGCCGCAGGTGCCATTGTCGGCGGCTTTGCTGCACGGCTGGGCAACAAAAGTCTGCAACAGCAAAAAGAGCTGAAAAAAGACCTGGACAAGTCTAAATACGAACTGGAGCAGTTCCGCCAGGAACTGGTCGACCATTTCGCCCGCAGCGCGGAACTGCTGGACAACATTGCCAAAGACTACAGCAAGCTGTATGAGCACATGGCCAAAACCTCAACCGAGCTGATGCCGAATCTGCCGGAGCAGGACAACCCGTTTGCCCGCCGGATCAGCACCCTGACGCCGGTTGTCGACAGCGGGGAAACGGCCGCACCACCACGCGACTACGCCAACGGTGCCAGCGGCCTGTTGAAGGGTGAGCCGGAGCCAGTCGACTTCCCGGAGAAACTGGAAGCCACCAAAGCCAGTTAGTTTTTCTGGAACTAAACCCCGGTTTTCAAGTCAGAGCAAATACTGGTTCCAATGCTTGGTGATTGATTCATCACTGTTTATAGTCACATGGAATGGTACTTCTACTCGTAAACCGGAGTTTAGTCATAATGAAAAAACCTTTGCTTGTATTAAGTGCAATCGCATTAAGTATCAGTTCTGTTCTGGTCCCGGTGACCGCCACCGCAGCACTCCCCCAGGCCGTCAGCAGCCAACAACTGCCCAGCCTGGCCCCAATGCTGGAAAACGTCACCCCGGCCGTCGTCAGCATTGCTATAGAAGGCCGCCAGGTCTCCCGACAGCGCTTGCCGGAAACCTTCCGTTTTTTCTTCGGCCCTGAATTCCCGACCGAGCAACTGCAGGAACGACCGTTTCGCGGCCTGGGCTCCGGGGTGATCATTGATGCCGAGCAGGGCTATATCGTCACCAATCACCACGTGATCAACGGTGCCGATAAAATCTCCGTCCAACTGCATGATGGCCGGGAAGTCAGTGCCGAGCTGATCGGCAGCGACGAGATGTCCGATATTGCGCTGCTGAAAATCGAAAAAACCAAGAACCTGACCGCCATTAAACTGGCCAACTCGGATAACCTGCGGGTCGGGGATTTTGCCGTGGCGATCGGCAACCCGTTCGGCTTAGGTCAAACCGTCACTTCCGGGATTATTTCCGCGCTGGGCCGCAGCGGCCTGAACATCGAAAACTTCGAGAACTTTATCCAGACCGACGCCGCAATCAACAGCGGTAACTCCGGCGGTGCCCTGATCAACCTCAACGGGGAGCTGGTCGGGATCAACACTGCGATCCTCGGCCCGAACGGCGGCAACGTCGGGATCGGGTTCGCCATTCCGGCCAACATGGTGAAAAGCCTGACCGAGCAGATCCTGGAGTTTGGCGAAGTGAAGCGGGGCGTACTGGGCGTACTCGGCGGTGAGCTCACCACCGAGCTGGCAGAAGCCTTTGGCTATGAGACCAACCACGGCGCCTTTATCAACCAAGTGCTTCCGGACTCCGCAGCAGAAAAGGCCGGGCTGAAAGCCGGTGATATTATTGTCTCGGTGAACGGCAAGCAGATCCGCACCTTCAGTGAGCTGCGGGCGAAAATCGCCACGCTGGGCGCCGGAAAGACCGCGGCATTGGGCATTGTCCGCGACGGGGAATCCCGGACGGTCGATGTGGTGCTGCAAGCGGCCAGCCAGAATAAAGTCAAAGCGGAGAACCTCCACGAACGTCTCGCCGGCGCTGAGTTTGCCAACACCTCAGCCGAAGACGGGGTGAAGGGGGTCAAAGTCACCCGCCTGGAAGAGCAGTCCATCGCGGCCCGCTACGGCCTGGAGCAAGGCGATATTATCCTTGGTCTGAACCGCCAGCCAGTCCGCAACCTGGGTGAGCTGCGCAAGGCGCTGGAGAAAAATCCAAACGTGCTGGCGCTGGAAGTTAAGCGCGGCAACAACGTGCTGTATCTGATCATCCGTTAAACACCGGTCGGGCCGGAAACGGCCCGACTCTCCCCCGCTAATTCCAGGCCATCCACGCCGCCCTCCCGCACCAGCGGCTTCAGTTTGGTATCTGATGCCGGTAATGATATCCTCGACCAAATTACTCGTATTTTACTGCGTCGCGGCGCTTTTTTGGTTTTAGGGAGCAAGCATGCTGGCTTTTTTTCGTCGATCCATAGTCCTTGGCGTCGTCACAGCTCTTGCGCTTCTGGTCATCTTTCCCGGCCTGCGTACCCAGATGAACCCGGCCCCGACCCACTTCACACCGCTCGAAACCGATCAGGCCCAGCTGTCCTATAACTATGCCGTCCGGCGCGCTTCACCGGCAGTCGTCAATATCTACAACCGCCGCTACGACGCCTCCGATCGCCTCAAGCTCAGTACCCAGGGACTGGGCTCCGGGGTCATCATGAGCAATAAGGGATATATCGTCACCAACTACCATGTGGTGGCGGAGGCTGATCAGGTGATTGCCGCGCTGCAGGACGGCCGGATTTTTACCGCGCAGCTGATCGGTAAAGATCGCCGGACGGACTTGGCCGTACTGAAAATCCAGGCCGAAAACCTGCCGGTGATCCCGCTGAATGAGACCTACCAGCCTGCCGTCGGGGATGTCGTTCTGGCGATTGGCAATCCCTATAACCTGGGCCAGACCACCACCTACGGGATCATTTCCGCCACCGGCCGCTCCGGGATGAGCTTTTACGGCCGCCAGGATTTTCTGCAAACCGATGCGGCCATCAATGAAGGCAACTCCGGTGGTGCTCTGGTCAATACCCGGGGTGAACTGGTCGGGATCAATACCGCGTCGTTTCAGCAGGCCACCGATATCGAAACCTATGGCATTTCTTTCGCTATTCCCTACGAGCTGACGCAGAAAATCATGAACAAACTGATTGCCGACGGCCGGGTGATCCGCGGTTATATCGGGATCGAAGCCCGGGATGTCAACCCGGTCATGGCCCGGCTGTATGATGCCGATCAGATCAGCGGCATTATCGTCACCGGCATGGATCCAAACGGTCCGGCGGCCCAGGCCGGATTCCAGGTCCAGGATATCCTGATTGAAATTGACGGCCGGAAAGTCACCGACCGACGCAACGTCCTCGATATTGTGACCGAGCTGCGCCCGGGCAACCAGGTCGAGATGAAAGTGCTGCGCAACGGCGAGCCGCAGACCCTGTCGGTGCTGATCGCCGACGAGCCCAACGTTTACTAACCCCTGACCGCCCCCGAACCCGCATACAAAAAAACCAGCCATATGGCTGGTTTTTTCAAGGTTGAGGCTACAACTTACTCGCTGAAGCGCTCAATGTGCATGCCCAGCGCACTGAACTTGTCTTCAATCCGCTCATAGCCGCGGTCGATATGATAAATCCGATCCACGATAGTTTCGCCGCTGGCAATGCTGCCGGCAATCACCAGGCTGGCTGAAGCGCGCAGATCGGTTGCCATGACCTGGGCCCCGCTCAGACCGTCCGTATCGCCGCAAATCACCGTGTTGCCTTCGATTTCCGCATGAGCGCCCATCCGGATCAACTCAGGAATGTGCATGAAACGGTTCTCGAAGATCGTCTCGGTAATGATCCCGGTCCCTTTGGCCACCAGGTTCAACAGCGAGAACTGGGCCTGCATATCGGTTGGGAAACCCGGGTGCGGCGCAGTTCGGATATTCACGGCTTTCAGTTCGCGACCGGTCATATCCAGGCAGATCCAGTCATCCCCGGTTTCAACCGCAGCACCGGCCTCTTCCAGTTTCGCCAGTGCAGCTTCCAGCAGTGAAGGCTTGGTATTGCGGCAGATAATCTTGCCGCCGGACACCGCGGCCGCCACCAGAAATGTCCCGGTTTCGATGCGATCGGCCACCACTTTGTGATAACCGCCGCCCAGTCGCGCCACCCCTTCAATGGTGATGGTATCGCTGCCGGCACCGGTAATTTTGGCCCCCAGGGTATTCAGGAAGTTCGCCGTATCGACAATTTCCGGCTCACGGGCGGCATTTTCAATCACGGTCTTGCCTTCGGCCAGAGTGGCTGCCGACATAATCGTCACCGTCGCCCCGACACTGACTTTGTCCATCACGATGTGGGCCCCTTTCAGGCGACCGTCAACCGTGGCTTTCACGTACCCTTCTTCCAGGACGATCTTGGCGCCCAGTTGCTCCAAGCCGTGAATATGCAGGTCTACCGGACGGGCACCAATCGCACAGCCGCCTGGCAGAGACACCTGACCTTCACCAAAGCGGGCCACCAGCGGTCCCAGCGCCCAAATCGAAGCGCGCATGGTTTTCACCAGCTCATACGGCGCGCAGAATTGGTCCACACCGCTGGCATCCACATACACCGACCCGTTGCGGCTGACCTTGGCACCCAAGCGCCCCAGCAGCTCCATAGTGGTATCGATATCCCGCAATTTCGGGACATTGGCCACTTCCACCGGCTCTTCGGCCAGCAAAGCAGCAAACAAAATCGGCAGGGCCGCGTTTTTCGCACCGGAAATCGTCACTTCACCGCTGAGTGGGCCGCCGCCCTGAATTCGAAACTTCTCCATCATCAACCCTCTTAAGACAGCGACATCAGTTTTTTGTCGCGTGCCCACTCTTGCGGAGTAAAGGTTTTGATGCTGAGCGCATGAATGTCATTGGCTGCAATCTGGGCCATCAGCGGCGCATAAATCGCCTGCTGCTGCTTCACCCGGCTCATGCCTTCAAACAGCGCCCCGATAGCAATCACCTCGTAGTGGCTGCCCTCGCCTTTGACAATGATTTCATCAAGATCCAGAGCATTTTCCAGAATTTGTTTAATTTCAGAGATTTCCACAAGCTATCCTCTTTCACTGCTTAGGCAATACACGCAGCTAACATTGATTCGACATGGCTCAGGCGGAGCAAAGTGACCAGCTGTTCCGGCACATTCAATAAGGTCAGTTCACTGCCGTTACTGCTGAGCTGTTGATAAATATGAAGCAACATGACCATTCCCGCGGAGTCCACCCGGGTCACAGCACGCAGATCGAGCTGGACTTGAGAGTCACGCGGCATCCATTCATGCCGTTGCCGCCAAAAAGCTGGAACTGTGTCACGTTCCAGCGTTCCTGACAAGCTGTAATGGCCATTTTCCTGAAGCTGCCACTCAATCTTTGCCTTAGTCATTCGCACTGTCCTCACGGCGAATAGGCTTCGCCGCAAGTCCACGCAGATTTGCTGTCACGGCGTCCACGCCTTCGTTGCGCAGCTGGCCGCTCCACTCGCTTTGTTTGGTCGAGATCATGCTCACCCCTTCGGCGACCATGTCATACGCCTGCCACTCGCTGGTTTTCTCGTTCTTGCGCAGTTTGAAGTCGAGGCGGATTGGCGGGCGTTTACCACCGAGGATATCCACCCGCACCGAAACAATGGTGCGATCCGCCGGAATTTTCTGGGATGATTCGATCCGAATATCCTGATCCGTATACTGGGTCAGCACCTGGGCATAAGACGCAACCAGATAATCCGTAAAGGCATTCACAAAGTTATTGCGCTGGTCCGCCGTGGTTTTCTTCAGGTTCGGTCCCAGCACTTTGTAGGCCGCATAGCGAGTATTGATGTAAGGCAGGAGCTCCTGGCGCACCACGCCACGCAGCAGTTCCGGGTTACGCTGGATCTGATCTTGTTGCGCCTTCAGGCGATCAAAGGTCTGTTGTGACACCACCTGGATCAAATGATACGGGTCTGTTTTATCGACAGGAGCCGCCAGAGCAAACAGCGGCAGCGCCAGTACGGCGACCAGCAAAGCACGAAACAATTTCATCTTATCCCCTTGTTATTTACCGTCGCCACCGATGCTATAGAGCACCTGGCCAATCATATCTTCCAGCACCAACGCAGATTTGGTGTCCTGGATCAGATCACCATCGGTGAGCATCTCGATCCCTTCTTCCACAAATCCCGGCTCAATGCCCAAATACTGTTCGCCCAGCAGCCCTGAAGTAAGGATGGCAGCCGAACTGGTTTCTGGAAAGTAACCGAAGCGCTTCTCAATCGACAGGGTGACCACCGGGACATAGGTGTCCGTATCTAAAGTGATCGCGGTGATTTTCCCCACGGTCACCCCACCGACTTTGATCGGGGAGCGCACTTTCAGGCCACCGATATTGTCAAACTGTGCCTTGAGGGTGTACGACTCGCCATCCCCCAGTCCTTGAACATCTGCGACTTTGAAGACCAGCACCAACAAGGCAGCAAACCCGGCCAGCATAAATCCCCCAACCCACAGCTCTAGTTTTTTAATCTGTTGCATCCGTTTATTCCCACGTTACATGCAATGCCGAGCACCGGTTAGTTCCCAAACATCAAGGCAGTCAGCACAAAATCCAATCCCAATACAGCCAGCGATGAATTCACCACCGTTTTTGTTGTCGCCCGGCTGATACCTTCCGACGTCGGCATCGCGTCATACCCGTTGAAGACCGCAATCCAGGTCACCGTGATCGCAAACACCACCGCTTTAATGATGCTGTTTCCGATGTCATAGCCCAGCTCGACCGAGGACTGCATGACCGACCAAAAACTGCCGTAATCGATCCCTTTCCAGTTCACGCCGACCAATTCACCGCCCCAGATCCCGACGGCGCAAAACAACATCGTCAAAAACGGCATGGATATCACCCCGGCCCAGAAGCGCGGTGCAATGACTTGACGCAGCGGATCGACCGCCATCATTTCCATGCTGGAGAGCTGCTCGGAGGCTTTGAGCAGGCCGATTTCCGCCGTCAATGCCGAACCGGCTCGTCCGGCGAACAGCAGCGCGGTCACCACCGGCCCGAGCTCCCGCAGCAGCGACAGCGCGACCATCTGGCCCAAACTAGTTTCAGCGCCGAAATCAATCAGTACGATGTAGCCTTGCAGGCTCAGCACCATCCCGATAAACAACCCCGACACCAGGATAATGGCGACCGAGAGCACGCCCACCGAGTACAGCTGCTTCATCAGCAGCGGGAACATTTTTCTCGGCTGGGGTTTGCTCACCAGCGCGCCGTAAAGCAACAGGCTGGCACGCCCGACGGTCTGGCACTGGGCAATCCCCCGGCGCCCCTGTCGGGCAATAAAATCCGCGATCATATCTAATGTGCACCCTCATTCATTCTGCGTGTTCGTCTGCCGGTCCCCCGAGACGATGGCAACGTCCTCTAAGCTCAGCTACCGGCGAAAATATCTTCCGCCAGGTCCCGGGCCGGATAGTTAAACGGCACCGGGCCGTCGGCCTTACCGTCAAGAAACTGTCTGACCTGGGGATCCGGGTTTTCCCGCAGCTCGTCCGGCGCCCCCCGGCCGATAATCTTGCCGCCGGAAAGCAAGTAAACATGATCGGCAATACTCATCACCTCCATCACATCGTGAGAGACAATCATCGAAGTGATTCCGAGCGCCTGGTTAAGATCCCGGATCAGTTTGACCAGCATACCCATGTTGATCGGATCCTGGCCGACAAACGGCTCATCATACATGATCAACTCCGGATCCAGGGCAATCGATCGGGCCAGCGCCGCCCGACGGGCCATCCCGCCGGACAATTCACTCGGCATCAGCCGGGCTGCGCCACGTAACCCGACCGCTTCCAGCTTCAGCAGCACCAGGGTATGGAGCAAATCCTCCGGGAGCTGCGTGTGCTCGCGCAGCGGAAACGCCACGTTGTCGAACACATTCATATCCGTAAACAAGGCACCGGATTGAAACAACATGCCCATCTTGTTGCGGGCCCGGTACAACTCACTGCGACTCAGCGCCGGAATGTTCCAGTCCTCGAACCAAATCTCGCCACTATCCGGCTGGATCTGGCCGCCAATCAAGCGCAGCAAGGTGGTTTTGCCGATCCCGGACGGCCCCATTATCGCTGTGATCTTGCCCTTGGGAACCTCCAGGGTCACATCATCAAAGATCTTGCGGTCACCCCGCGAGAACGTCATATTCTTGATCGAAACGAGCGCTTCACTCTGCTCCATAACCATCCCGTCGGCCCATCGCCTTACGTTACTCTCCGACGTCCTCCGCCCCAGGGGAGGATATCACCCGTATTATTCATCAATTTACAACTAGTTGCCGATCATAGGTACATTATGCAACCAACTCAAGCCATGATCTGTAAGAACTGTGTAATTTCAGCTCACCTTCAACTTTCGTCTCCGGTCGTCCGGCCCGCTCAACGTCACGCCAACTTTCACATTCCCACACATAAAATGTCACGGCTTTTGCTTTTCTTTTGGCGACTGAACCGTCAAAATTGCTCCCTTAAACTTGATTCTCATGATTAACGACAAAAGGGATAAGAATGCTCGAAGCCATTGTGTTGCTCTGTATAGGTTTAGCCTTGCTGGTATGGAGTGCAGATCGACTTGTATTTGGTTCCGCCGCGCTGGCCAAAAACCTCGGCGTCACCCCGTTGGTGATTGGGATGACCATCCTGGCGATGGGCTCCTCAGCACCGGAAATGATGGTTTCAGCGACCGCAGCCCTGGACGGAAAAACCGACACCGCAGTCGGTAACGTGCTCGGTTCAAACATTGCCAACATCGCCCTGATCCTGGGCTTAACGGCACTGATCAAGCCGCTGGCCGTCAGCTCCGGAATTATTCGTCGTGAACTGCCGCTGATGATCGCAGTCACCCTCATCGCCGGCGCCCTGCTGTGGGACAGCCACCTGGGCTTTATGGAAGGCGTACTGCTGGTCGCCCTGTTTGTCCTGTTCCTGCTGGTGATGCTGAAAATCAGCCGCGACGGCAAAAAGAACGGCGATCCCCTGACTGAAGAGCAGGAATCTGAGATCCCGGAAGGCGTCAGCAACAGTGCGGCCCTGATTTGGGTGGTGATTGGCCTGATCCTGCTGCCTTATGCGGCCAGTATGCTGGTCGACTCAGCCGTAACCATTGCCAAATTCTACGGCATGAGCGATCTGGTGATCGGCCTGACCATCATCGCCGTCGGCACCAGCCTGCCGGAACTGGCGGCATCCATTGCCAGTATCTTCAAAGGTGAAGATGACATGGCGGTCGGCAATATTATCGGTTCCAATGTCTTTAACATCCTGGCCGTGATGGGGATCCCGGGCCTGCTAAACCCGTCGGTCCTCAGCCCGCTGGCGATGAGTCGCGATTATTATGTGATGCTGGGGGTCTCCGTCCTCCTGCTGTTGATGGCACTCGGAAAACGTCGTCGGATCAACCGACTGGAAGGTGCGTTCCTCATCTGCTGCTTTGTCGCCTATCAGGGCTATCTGTTTTATAATCTGGCGGCTTAACGGAGATCCGAACCATGTCAGAGACGTTTGATTATTGCGGCCATGGTCGCAAAGTTATTGAAATTGAAGTAGAAGCACTGCAAAAGCTCACCCAATACATCAACGGCAGCTTCAGCGAAGCCTGCCGGCTCATTGCTGCCTGCACCGGCAAAGTGATTATTATGGGGATGGGGAAATCCGGCCATATCGGTAACAAAATTGCCGCCACACTGGCCAGCACCGGCACCCCGGCCTTTTTCGTTCATCCGGGTGAAGCCAGTCACGGAGATCTGGGCATGATCAACAAAGGCGATGTAGTTCTGGCAATTTCAAACTCCGGCGAAGCCTCAGAAATCCTGACGCTGCTGCCGGTGATCAAACGCCTGGGGATCCCGCTGATCAGCATGACCGGCAAGCCGGAATCCAGCATGGCCCAAATGGCTCAGATCCATTTGCAGATCACTGTCGACCAGGAGGCCTGCCCGCTCAATCTGGCGCCAACGTCCAGTACCACGGCGACCCTGGCGATGGGCGATGCCCTGGCGATTGCCCTGATGGAATCGCGCGGCTTTACCGCCGATGACTTTGCCCTCTCGCATCCGGGCGGTGCGCTGGGACGCAAACTGCTGCTGCGTATTGCCGATATCATGCATACCGGCGAACGCCTGCCCATGGTCGGTGAGCAAGCCACCATCAAAGATGCGCTGCTCGAAGTCTCCCGCAAGGGGCTGGGCATGACGGCCGTGGTTGATGACCAGCAGAACCTGCTCGGGGTGTTTACCGACGGCGATCTCCGCCGCCTGCTCGACAACCGGGTCGATATTCATACCACCGCCATCGGTGAGGTGATGACCCGCCAGCCGGCGACCATAGCGCCCAACCAGCTGGCCGCGGAAGGCCTGAAGCTGATGGAAGAGCGTAAGATTAGCGGTCTGCTGGTCACCGAGAACGACCAGCTGGTCGGCGCCCTGAACATGCACGATCTGCTGAAAGCCGGAGTGATGTAATGCAAGTCGAAACTATTTATGGCCCGGTCTGTCAAACCATCTATCAGCGCGCCAAAGATATCCGGCTACTGATCTGCGACGTCGACGGCGTGTTTTCCGACGGCCGGATCTACATGGGCAATGACGGCGAAGAGCTGAAAACCTTCCACACCCGCGATGGCTACGGCATTAAATCGCTGATGGGCGCCGGAGTGGAAATTGCTATCGTGACCGGCCGGAAATCGGCGATTGTCGAGAACCGGATGTCAGCCCTGGGGATCCGGCACGTATACCAGGGTCAGGACAACAAACTGGCCGCCTATGCCGATATCGAGCGCACCCTGGGTATTGACCCGCGCCAGACCGCCTACATCGGCGATGATCTGATCGACTGGCCGGTGATGGCCAAAGTCGGCCTGTCGGTTTGCGTGGCTGACGGCCATCCGCTGCTGGCCCGCCGGGCAGATTTTGTGACCCGGATCCCTGGCGGTCACGGTGCCGTACGGGAAGTGTGCGACTTGATCCTTGAAGCCAAGGGTGAATTAGATAAACATAAAGGTTTGAGCATATGACCTTACAGAGGCTGCTCTGTGCGCTGTTGGTCGTGGTGTGTGGCTGGACCGGGTACTACCTGCTGAACAATCGCTGGCAAGAGGATGTCCAGGTCGAACCGGATGCGGAGAAACCGCTGTTCACCGGCAACACCGTGGTCAATACCTCTTATAATACCGCCGGACTGCGCAGCTACCAGATTGATTCCGAGTATCTGGAGCATTTCAGCTCCAGCGGCGACACCAACTTTGTCGCGCCGGTGCTGTGGATTTACCGCGACGGTACAGAGACCGAATGGCGGATCAGTGCCAACACCGCCACCCTGGACAAGGACCAGGTGTTACAGATGACCGGCAGTGTCCGCATCTTTAACCTGTTACCCGAGTCCGCGATCAAAGTGATCCAGACGGATAGCCTGAGGCTTGACCTGATCGAAAAAGATTTTGACACCCCGGATCATGTCCTCATCACCGGCAGCAACTTCCAGAACGAAGGCACCGGCATGAAGGGCAACATGGACCGCAGCGTGGCAACCTTATTAGAGAATGTAAAAGGTAGATATGAAGCTTTTAAAAATTAGTACCTTGCTCTGCCTTTGTATCAGTGCATCAAGCTGGGCACTCAGTAATGATACAGAGCAACCGATTTACATCAACTCGGACAATCAGGAACTCGATATTCAGAAAAATATCGTCACCTTCACCGGGAACGTGGTACTCCGTCAGGGCAGTATTGATATTCGCGCCGACAAGCTGGTGGTCACCCGCCAGACCGCCGGTGACGGCAAAGAGATCATCGACGCCTACGGCAAACCGGCCACCTTCCACCAGGTCATGGATAACGGCAAGCCGATTGACGGCGCCGCCCACCGGATGCGCTACGATACCGCGACCGAATTTTTGAAAATGACCGATGAAGCCATTTTGATCCAGGAAGGCAGCGAAATTCAGGGCAAAGTGATCAGTTACAAGATTGACGAGCAGAAGCTGGTTGCGGAAAGCGGCAAGAAAAAACGTGTGACCACCATCTTGCAGCCAAACCAGCTCAACAGCAATAAGAAATAAACCGGACCATTATGGCAACGCTAAAAGCAGAACACCTGGCAAAAAGCTACAACGGCCGTAAGGTTGTCTCCGATGTCAGCCTGGAAGTGCAATCAGGCAAGATTGTCGGCCTGCTCGGCCCGAACGGGGCTGGGAAAACCACGTCCTTCTACATGATCGTCGGCCTGGTGGCCCGCGACGAAGGCACCATCACCATCGACGGCACCGACATCAGCCTGCAGCCGATGCACAACCGCTCCCGGATGGGGATCGGTTACCTGCCGCAGGAAGCCTCAATCTTCCGTAAGCTCTCGGTCCACGACAACCTGATGGCGGTCCTGCAAACCCGCAAAGAGCTGAGCAAGGCCCAACGCCAGGACAAGCTCGAAGAGCTGCTGGATGAATTTCACATCCAGCATATTCGCAACAGCCTGGGCATGGCCCTGTCGGGCGGGGAACGTCGCCGGGTAGAGATCGCCCGCGCCCTGGCCGCCAACCCGAAATTTATTCTGCTGGATGAGCCTTTTGCCGGGGTCGATCCGATATCTGTGATCGATATCAAAAAGATCATCGAGCATTTGCGCGATCGTGGTCTTGGCGTCCTCATCACCGATCATAATGTCAGGGAGACGCTCGATGTCTGTGAGCAGGCCTACATCGTGAGCCAGGGGCGCCTGATCGCCCATGGTACACCGAGCGATGTCCTCAACGATGAGCACGTAAAACGAGTCTATCTGGGGGACCAGTTCCGTCTATAGTTAAAATATGGGCGACTGGGATGTCGCCCGGTTGACTGCACGAACCACCAGCCGAAGTTGAAGCCGTATTTGGCGCCCGTTACCAAAGATAAAAATAAGGTGCACAGACTTATATGAAAACCTCGCTCCAGCTCAAACTAGGTCAACAACTGGCAATGACGCCGCAATTGCAACAGGCCATCCGCCTTTTGCAGTTATCTACCCTGGATCTGCAGCAAGAAATCCAGGAAGCCTTGGACGCCAACCCCCTGCTGGAGCTGGACGAAAACCTCAATGAAAACGGCTCGGACGCGGCTTCGGATCACGCCGAGCACGCCGAGAACAAAGCCGACGGTGCCGATAGTGATCCGGATGACTATGACACCTCGGATGTCATTGAGCAGCGCGAAATGCCGGAAGATCTCCCGGTCGATACCACCTGGGACGATGTTTACAGCGCCGGGACCGGCAGCACCGGGATTGCGATGGACGACGACATGCCGGTTTACCAGGGGGAAACCACCGAAAGCCTGCAAGACTACCTGATGTGGCAAGTGCAGCTGACGCCGTTCAGCGACACCGATCTGACCATTGCCACCGCCATCATCGATGCCATTGACGAGAAAGGCTACCTTACCTGCTCGACCGAGGAGATCCTCGACAGCCTCGGCAGCGACGAGGTCGAACTGGACGAAGTCGAAGCCGTGCTGAAGCGGGTCCAGCAGTTTGATCCGCTGGGCGTCGCGTCACGCAACCTGCAGGAATGCCTGTTGTTACAACTGCGCACCTACCCGGAAGACACCCCCTGGCTGGCCGAAGCCAAAACCCTGCTCAATGACTATATCGATCTGCTGGCCAACCGCGACTTCCGCCAGCTGATGCGGGAAACCAAGCTCAAAGAACCGGAACTGAAAGCGGTAATGCAGCTGATCCACAGCCTCGAGCCGCGCCCGGGCAACCGGGTCGTCAGCAGCGAGACCGAATATGTCATTCCGGATGTGTCGGTGTTCAAAGATCACGGCAAGTGGGTGGTCACCATCAATCCGGACAGCGTGCCGCGGCTGCGGGTCAACCAGCAATACGCGGCCCTGAGCAAAAGTGCCCGCAACAGCGCCGACAGCCAGTTCATTCGCTCCCACCTGCAAGATGCCAAATGGCTGATCAAGAGCCTGGAGAGCCGCAATGATACCCTGCTCAAAGTGGCGCGTTGTATTGTTGAGCATCAGCAGGACTTCTTCGAATACGGCGAAGAAGCGATGAAACCTATGGTACTCAATGACATCGCCCTGGCGGTCGAGATGCACGAATCGACTATTTCCCGGGTCACCACCCAAAAGTTCATGCACACCCCACGGGGGATTTTTGAACTGAAATATTTCTTCTCCAGTCATGTGAGTACGGACAACGGCGGCGAGTGCTCCTCAACCGCAATCCGAGCACTGGTGAAAAAGCTGGTTGCCGCTGAAAATCAGGCCAAGCCGCTCAGCGACAGCAAGATTGCGACATTACTGGCGGAACAAGGGATCATGGTCGCCCGGCGTACCATTGCCAAGTACCGTGAATCCCTGGGGATCCCGCCATCAAACCAACGTAAACGCCTGCTGTAAGTTGCAGGCGACAATAGGAGGAAGATGTCTATGCAAATTAATCTCACAGGACACCATGTCGAAATTACTCCATCCCTGCGTGATTACGTCAATACCAAGTTCGACAAGCTCGAGCGTTTCTTCGATAAAATCAATAATGTCTATGTGATCCTCAACGTTGAGAAATTACAGCAGGTGGCCGAAGCGACCCTGCACATTAATGCCGGAGAGATCCACGCCAGAGCGGATTCAGAAAATATGTATGCCGCCATTGACGCATTAACTGATAAACTGGTGCGTCAACTTAATAAACATAAAGATAAACTCAATAGCCACTGATCATGCAACTGAGTAATGTATTGAGCCTGGACTGCACCAAGAGTGCAGTCCCTTGCTCCAGCAAAAAGCGCGCCCTGGAAATTATCAGCGAAGTCGCCGCCAAGCACCTGGACCAGAACCCACAACCGCTGTTCGAGTGTATGCTCAACCGCGAGAAAATGGGCAGTACCGGGATCGGTAACGGGATCGCCATCCCGCACGGCCGCATCACCGACAGTGATCAGGCCATCGCCGTCCTGATCCAATGCCAGGCCCCCATCCAGTTTGATGCCATTGATAACCAACCTGTCGACCTGCTGTTTGCCCTGCTGGTGCCGGATGCCCAGTGCAAAGAGCACCTCAAAACCCTGGCCAGTATGGCGGAAAAGCTCAGCGACAAGCAGGTCTGTAAACAGCTTCGGACCGCAAAAAGCGACGAAGAGCTTTATCAAATCCTCACGTGTGATTCATAATGAACATCACACGTGCCACTGTTGTCAGTGAAGGTAAACCAGCATGATGTTAATGGTTGTAAGCGGTCGCTCCGGCTCTGGCAAGTCCGTCGCCCTGCGGGTTCTGGAAGATCTGGGCTACTACTGTGTCGATAATCTGCCGGTCAACCTGTTGCCCCAGCTCGTCAACACCGTCAACAACCAGCAGCAGGACATTGCCGTCAGCATTGACGTGCGCAATATGCCCGACGACCCGGATGAGATCCGTGACACCCTGACCCAGCTCAGCGACACCCTGGATGTGAACGTCATTTTCCTCGATGCCGACGATAAAGAGCTGATCAAACGCTATAGCGAAACCCGCCGCCTCCACCCGCTCTCACGCAACAATATGAGCCTGGAGCAGGCCATCCAGTCGGAAAGTGCCCGTTTGAGCGTGCTCAAAGAGCAGGCCGACCTGGTGATCGACACCACCAACAAGTCGATTCATGATCTCAGCGAAACCGTTCGCGCCCGCCTGCTGGGCCGCGATGCCCGTGAGCTGATCATGGTGTTCGAATCGTTCGGCTTCAAGCACGGGCTGCCGAGCGACGCCGATTACGTCTTCGACGTCCGGTTTCTGCCCAATCCGCACTGGGTTCCTGAGCTCAAGCCGCTCACCGGCCTCGACCGCGGGGTGCAGGAGTTTCTCGCCGGCCACCCGGAAGTGAACCAGCTGATCTACCAGATCCGCAATTTCATCGACACCTGGCTGCCGATGCTGGAAAAAAACAACCGCAGTTACCTGACCGTGGCCATTGGCTGCACCGGCGGACAGCACCGCTCGGTCTATATTGCCCAGCAATTGGCAGAGCATTTTCGCGATGAAGGCCATCAGATCCAGGTTCGCCACCGCACCCTGGAAGGCCAGTCGTGAGCCGGGTGTGCCGCGAGCTATTCATCAAAAACCGCCTCGGCCTCCATGCCCGGGCGGCGATCAAACTCGTCGAACTGGCACAGAGCTTCGAAGCCACCGTCACCATCAGCAACGATGAAAAAAGTGCCACCGCCGACAGTGTCATGGGGCTGTTGATGCTCGAGTCCGCCCAGGGCCAGCAAGTCTGTGTCAGTGCCGAAGGCCGTGATGCCGAAGTCGCCCTGGAGGCAGTAACCGCTCTGATTGAAGCCGGCTTTGACGAAGAGTGTTAACCGCTGCCTGATCCGCACTCTCCCGCTCAATCTCCGTAAACCTCCGGGTATGGCAGCCTTCTTGCTGCCATCTGTCCCGACCTCCGCGCTCCCCCTTTGTTTCCATCCCAAAGAGATATGTCCGGCGCAGATGAAATCTTTATTTCCTCTCAGATCTGGTGAGACAAGCACCACACTATTGCGTTAAAATTCAACTTATTGCGCCACAACCGAATACGACAGATCCCATTTCGCAGTTTTTTCATACCTTCCAGGTATCTATCTGCCCCCTTTTTCCTGTCCAGCGGTATGGCGGCCGGCATTACACTCAATTGGGGGAGCACGCTTATGGCGGATGTATTAGAACAAGACCAAACGCATCAGACGCTGCAGGAAGTCAATCAGGCACTTGAGAACGGCATGTTTGTGCATGTCCGTCGCTTGCTCCAGGAGATGGAGCCGGAAGATATTGCCCACCTGCTCGAAGCCTCGCCGCCCAAAGAACGTCAGGTCCTGTGGCAGCTCACCGATCCCGAAGAACAAGGGGACATCCTTGATGAGCTGTCGGAGGATGTCAAAGACGGCATCGTCGCCCAGATGGCCCCGGACAAACTCGCCGCCGTGACCGAAGGGATGGCCTCGGATGATGTCGCTTACGTCCTGCGGAGCCTGCCCGATGACAAATATCAGGAAGTGCTGGCGCAGATGGACGCCATTGACCGCCACCGGGTCGAAAAAGCACTGGCCTATCCGGAAGAGACCGCCGGCGGGATCATGAGTACCGACTTCATCACCATCCGCAGTGATGTTACCGCCGATGTGGTCCTGCGTTACCTGCGGATGAAAGGTGAGCTGCCGGAAGCCACCGACGCCCTGTATGTCATCGACCAGGAAGAGCGCCTGATCGGCCACCTGTCGCTGGCCACGCTGATCACCACCCAGCCGGACGTCACCATCGAAGAAGTGATGGATGACGCTGACGAAGCCATCGCTGTCGATATGGATGACGGGGAAGTCGCCACCCTGTTCGAGCGCCGCAACTGGCTCTCGGCACCGGTGATTGACGCGAACAACCACCTGGTCGGCCGGATCACCATCGATGACGTCGTGGACATTATCCGGGAAGATGCCGAACACTCGATGATGAGTATGGCGGGGATGGACGACGATGAAGATACCTTTGCCCCGGTGATGAAGTCTGCCCGGCGCCGCAGCATCTGGCTCGGGGTCAATGTCCTGGCGGCCCTGGCAGCAGCCTCGGTCTCCAACATGTTTGAAGACACCCTGGACAAGATGGCGGCGATTGCGATCCTGATGACCATAGTGCCGTCGATGGGCGGAGTCGCCGGCAACCAGACCGTAGCGCTGGTGATCCGTGGCCTGGCCGTCGGCCATATCGGGGAAACCAACACCCGCTGGCTGCTGAGCAAAGAAGCCCGGGTCGGCCTGATCAACGGCGTGCTCTGGGCGCTGATCATCGGCGGCGTGGTGGTGGTGTGGAAACAAAACCTGCTGCTCGGCGTCATTATCGCCGGGGCGATGCTCACCAACTTGCTGGTGGCCGGGGTCGCCGGAGTCTGTGTGCCACTGCTGCTGAAAAAGCTCAATATCGATCCGGCCCTGGCCGGCGGCATGGCACTGACCACCATTACCGACATCATCGGATTGTCGGTCTTCCTCGGCCTGGCGACCGTCTTTCTGGTCTAACGACAATTTGTGAGGCTAACTGAATTGTCGGCGCAGGCGGCCTAAACAGCTGTTTGGCCAATCCCCGAGCCCAAAACAAAACGAGAGCCGTCTGGCTCTCGTTTAGTTAACCGCTAGCCTCCGCCAGCATTATTCCCCGGCGATTTTCAGGGTATCGAGCAGCAACGATCCGGTCTGGATCTGGCTGCGGGTTTCGGTATCGGTCCCGACCGCCACGATATTCTGCATCATATCCTTGAGGTTGCCGGCAATGGTCACTTCACTGACCGGGAACTGGATTTCGCCGTTCTCGACCCAGAAACCGGCCGCCCCGCGGGAGTAGTCCCCGGTAACGATATTCACGCCCTGCCCCATCAGCTCGGTCACCAGCAGGCCCCTGTCCATTTTTTTCAGCATCTGCGCGAAGCTTTCCCCGGTCGATTTCACCAGCCAGTTGTGGATCCCCCCGGCATGACCGGTCGGCTGTCGGCCCAGTTTTCGGGCCGCATAGCTGGTCATCAGGTAAGTTTTCAGCACCCCGTCCTGAATAATTTCCCGGTCGTGCGTTGCCAACCCTTCGCTGTCGAACGGCGTACTCGCCATCCCGCGCAGGATATGCGGGCGCTCGCTGATGTTCATCCAGTCCGGGAAAATCTGCTCATCGAGCTTGTCGAGCAAAAACGACGACTTGCGGTACAGGTTTGAGCCGCTGATCGCCATCACCAAGTGACCGAACAGGCCGGTCGCCACATCGGCAGCAAACATGATCGGTGCCTGACGGGTCGACAGCTTTTGCGGATCAATCCGGCCCACGGTGCGCTCGGCCGCATGACGACCAACCAGCTCCGGCGTCCACAAATCGTCCGTATGGCGCGCTGTGGTATAGCTGTAATCCCGCTCCATGTCGCCGGTTTTACCCTGGGCGATCACGCAGCAACTGGTACTGTGACGGCTGGATGCATAACTGGCCAGCATCCCGTGGCTGTTGCCGTACACCCGGATCCCGTAGTGACTGTCATAGCTGGCGCCGTCGCTCTGCTTGATTCGCGGATCATAATCCAGCGCCGCCTGCTCCGCCCGAATGGCAATCGATGCCGCATGATCCGGCTCCGGCTCATCGGGATGGAACAAGTCCAGATCCGGGATTTCGGTGGCCATCAGCTCTTTCGGACCCGGTCCGGCAAAAGGATCTTCCGAGGTATAGCGCGCAATATCCAGCGCTGCCGCGACGGTTTGGGCAATCGCCGCTTCGCTCAGGTCTGACGTCGATGCGCTGCCTTTGCGCTGACCGCGGTAAACAGTGATCCCCAGCGCGCCATCGCTATTGAATTCCACGTTTTCCACTTCGCACATCCGCGTCGACACACTGATCCCGGTGGTTTTGTTAATGGCCACTTCAGCCGCATCTGCCTGCCGGCCAGCCAGCTCCAGTGCTTTGGCAACCGCAGCTTCGAGCTCCACACGCTGTCGGGCAACCTGTTCTTTTACATCCATACCTTCACATTCTCAGAAAATATTCCCCATTTCATCATGGGACGCCCAAAAATTTCCGGCTGAGCCATCATGAAAGGGGGGAACTTATTAGGGTCTGCACCAACCCGGCCACGGCCAAGCTGTACCTGTGCGTATTACTTATAGCATAACATTGCCGATGCGGAATTTGCGCCCCCAAATCTTGATTAAACTGGTAAAATGGCCCCGTTAACTTTTAAGTGAGCCTGATATGAGCCGTAAAAACCAAAGAGCCCCTTGGGAAGAGGAAGAAGAAATCATCTGGGTCAGCAAGTCCGAGATGAAGCGCGATATGGAAGCGTTGCAGAAAATTGGGGAAGAGCTGGTCGCTCTCAAACCCAATGCCCTGGCCAAAATCCCGTTGGATGACGCGTTGCGGGACGCGATTAAAGACGCCCAACGCTTCAAGAACGAAGCGCGCCGTCGCCAGTTGCAGTTGATCGGCAAGATGATGCGCCAGATTGAAATCGAGCCGATCCAGGTAGCCCTGGACAAACTGCGCAACAAACACTCGCAGACCACAGCTCAGTTGCACAAGCTGGAGCAAAAGCGCGATGCACTGATCGACAACGGCGACAGTATCATCAATGAGATCATGGCCGATCACCCGCAAGCGGATCGCCAGCGCCTGCGTCAGCTGGTTCGCCAGGCCAGCAAAGAAAAGACCCAGAACAAGCCGGCCAAAGCCTACCGCGAAATCTTCCAGTACCTCAAAGAGCTGTACCTGAAAGACTAAGCATCCTCTGAAAGGCGGAGCACCCTCTGAAAGGCGGAGCTTCGTCCGGTTAAATAAAAAATGCCAGCACCCGTTCACGGCGCTGGCATTTTTGTCTCGACGTAAAGTCACACGTGGCTGCGGCAGATTACTGCGTGCCGCCCACCGTCATCGAATCGATTTTCAGCGTTGGCTGACCAACCCCGACCGGCACGCTCTGTCCGGCTTTGCCACACACCCCGACACCACGGTCAATATCGAGATCGTTGCCGACCATCGACACCTGCTGCATCGCTTCGATACCGCTGCCAATCAGGGTCGCGCCCTTGATCGGACGCGTCACTTTGCCATTTTCGATCAGGTAAGCTTCCGAAGCCGAGAAGACAAACTTGCCCGAGGTAATATCAACCTGGCCACCACCGAAGTTCGGGGCATAAATCCCCTGCTTGACGCTGGCAATGATCTCTTCCGGCGTATGCTGGCCCGGTAGCATGTACGTATTGGTCATGCGCGGCATCGGCAGGTGCGCATAGGACTCGCGGCGACCATTCCCGGTCGGCGCCACGCCCATCAGACGCGCATTAAGCTTATCCTGCATATAGCCTTTGAGCTTCCCACCCTCAACCAGGACGTTGTACTGGCCCGGCACCCCTTCGTCATCAATATTCAGCGAGCCCCGGCGATCCGCCAGCGTGCCGTCATCGACAATGGTACACAGCGGCGAAGTCACCTGCTGTCCCATCTGACCGGAAAACATCGACGAGCCCTTGCGGTTGAAATCACCTTCCAGGCCATGGCCAACCGCTTCATGCAGCAGCACCCCCGGCCAACCCGCACCAAGGACCACCGGCATGGTTCCGGCCGGCGCATCTCCCGCTTCCAGGTTCACCAGCGCCTGGCGCAGAGCTTCATCGGCATAAATCAGTGCAATGGACTTGCCATTTTCCTCGCCCAGGAAATACTCGTAACCGTAACGGCCACCGCCCCCGGCACTGCCGTGCTCACGACGGCCGTCTTTTTCCACCAGCACACTAATCGACAGGCGTACCAGCGGACGGATGTCAGCGGCATAGGTCCCGTCCAGGGCCGCCACCAACACTTGCTCATATACCCCGTTAATGCTGACCGAGACTTCTTTGACCCGCGGCTCTTTGGTACGAATGTAGCGGTCGATCTCTTCCAGCAAGGCGATCTTCTGATGTTTGTCCAGGCTCTCCAGCGGGTTCACCGGCGCATACACGCCGCCTGCCATGGTCGGTGCAAAGGCCTGCACCTTGCCCTGACGACCACTGCGCACAATCCCGCGGGCCGCCTTGGCGCTCTGGGTCAGGGCCAGGGTATTGATCTGATCCGAGTAGGCAAAGCCGGTTTTCTCCCCCGATACCGCCCGGACCCCGACCCCGCGGTCGATATTAAATGAGCCATCTTTGATGATACTGTCTTCCAGCACCAGCGATTCATGCCAGCAGGACTGGAAATAAATATCGGCATAGTCGACATCCCGGGCGGCAATCAGCCCCAGGGTTTTGCTTAACTCTTCACGCCCCAGCCCGGATTGGGCCAGCATGGTATTTTCTACGGTTTCCAGCGTCATTCAATTTGCTCTTCATTGATACCGCGCTGATGCACCCCGAAGCGGGCATGTTGCATCAGCGGCATGTTTGTTCTGATCGTCTGGCTCAGGTTCAGGTCCAGATCGGCTGTCAGTACGCCGGTTCCCTGCTGCTGGCAGGCAACCACTTGTCCCCAGGGATCGATCACCATCGAGTGTCCCCAGGTTTCCCGTCCATCGTGATGTTCGCCCCATTGCGCGGCAGCGACAATCCAGCACTGGGTTTCGACGGCCCGGGCCCGTAATAAGATGTCCCAGTGCGCTTTGCCGGTCACTTTGGTAAAGGCGGCAGGCACAACAATAATATCAGCCCCTTGTGCCCTCAGCGCTGCATACAACTGCGGGAACCGGACATCATAACAGATTGACAGACCAATATTGCCAAAGGGTGTCGGCACCACCTTAATGTCATGGCCGGGACGGAACGTGTCCGATTCCCGGTAACTCTGGTGCGCATCCGCCACGTCGACGTCAAACATATGCAGTTTGTCATAATGGGCCCGGCACTGGCCGTCGCTGTCAAACAGCAACGCGGTCGTCGTCACCGAACCATCGGCCTGGCGGATCGGCATCGAGCCCATCAACAGCCAGATCCCCAATTGTTTGCTCAGAGCCGAAAGCTCCGCCTGCAACGGCCCCGCGCCCAGCGGCTCGGCATGGCGCTGATAATCGGCCCGGGTCCCGAACACCAGACAGTTTTCCGGCGTCACCACCAGTTGGGCCCCCTGAAGTTGTAACCCTTTGAGTTTTTTCTTCAGCTGTATCAGGTTCAGCTCCGGGTCGGCCCCGGAGTTCATTTGTACCACACCCACTTTTGTCATCGTGACTTCCTTATTCTGACCGGGGCTCCTAGCAAGCGCGCCGATTTACTCCCTGAACTCTTCAGGCACGGTATATTCACCGGTAAAGCGAGATTTCTCCGTCACCACCGGTGCCTCAATCGGCCCCTTCACTTCATAGTTAATCTGGGTGAAAACATCCAGCACCGGCGACAAGGCCGTTGAAATCGCGAACACCAGAATCGCGGTCTGCGGTGCGACGGCAAATGCAGTCAGAACCGGGATCCCCGAGGTAAAGTCCGGGTAGAACTGCACTTTCGCATCCACGGTTTCACTTACAAGATTAGCACTTCCGGTAATATACATGTCCCCGGCCAGCGCCTGCATCTTGATATCGCTGCTTTCGAACCGGCCATTGTCCAGCGTGCCCGAGCCCCGAATGTAATTAAACGCCAGGCCATCATCAAAGACGCCGGAGAAATCGAGCTGCATTTTCCGAATGAGTGAATCGATACTGAACAGGCCGAGGATCCGGCCGGCCCCGCCGACTTCACTGATCACCCCTTTCCCGGTTTCGGTTTTCAGCTCGCCACTGAGGGTCTCGCGGTGCATCGACCAAGGCGCGCCCCGCCACTGAATCGACGCGTAACTGCTAAATTCTGCCCCCTGGATCCCCCCGGAAATCCCCAGTCGGCCCATCAGCTCTGAGCTGTTTTCCCCTTCAATATCAAAGGCAATATGGGTTTCACTCTGGTTATCCTCCAGGCTCCAGTGGCCATCAAGGCTCAGCAAGGTCGAGCCGGAGGCTACCTGAAAATTCTGCAGGGCCAGTGTGGTCCCGTCCCGGCGCAGCTTGCCCGACACTTCGCCCAGCCGGTAACCCTGCAGCCAGGCATCTGCCAGTTGCAGATCGACTTCCGGCAAATTGGCCATCAGCGCGCGGTCAAAATCTGTCGCCGCCGGCACTTGTTGCTGTGGCACATACGGTGTCGGTGCAGATACCGCTTGCTCGTCCAGCATCGGCAGGTTGAGATGCAATTGATCCAGCGCCAGCTGCAACGGCTTGCCGTGCGGCCAGATCCCTTCACCGCTCATCTCGCGGCTGTCGAGCAGAAAGTGCCATTGTCCCGGCTGCTTGCGCACAGCCAGGTCGACATCATGCCAGTTAAGAGTCGCCAGTTTGAGTTTTTTGAGCTGGGCGTTCACCTCGGTCGGCAACGGGATCGCCGGCATCCCGGACTCCCCCTCGCCTTCCCGCTCGGCAATCTCTTCACTCAGCGCGATCCAGCGATCGCCGTCCAGCGATCGGCCCGCCAGATCCACCCGGTGCTTGCCCGGCTGCAACGCCCGCAGCTTACCGTCGCCCACGGCCAGCTGGCTGGCAGTGATCACCAGCGGGCTGCCCAGGGCAATCCGGGTGCGGTAAGCCGCCTCCGGCACATGCAACGTCGCCTCCAGGCGCTCCGCATTGCCCCGCGCCGTCAGCGTAGCCGACTGCTGGTTACCGCGCACCAGCGTCAGCGGGTAAGGCAGCTCGCTGTGCACATCATTCAAATCAGCTTTGGCCTTCACCTGATAATTAAACCCGGTGTCGTGCAAATCGACCCCGACATCCGCCTGCCAGCGGCTCAGTCCTTCAACCCGGGCCAACAGGGGATCACGCACCTGCTGCTGCAACGCCGCCACCAACCAGTCGCCGTTCACCTGGACCCCGACCCGGTACCCGGCATCAGCCTGCTGACCGGTAAAACTGACCGACACCGGCTGGGCCAGCAATTGGCCGCGGATCGCATCGGCCCGGACCAGATCGTTGTCGAAGCTCAGGGTGCCGCTGACCTGATCCAGCTGCAGCGGCGGCGTCTCCATGACAATGGTATTGCCCGCCAGCTCAGCCTGGCCCCAGGCCCGTACGTCGCTGCCGTCAAACGGAATATCCAAGTGAAAGCGCGACGTCACCGGCCCGCCGACCTGCACTGTGGTCAGGGCTGCCCCGACGGTATCCACCAAAGGAGTCGCCAGCATATAATCCCGGATCGCTGCTCCCTCGGCCGCCACATCCAGCGTCAGCCGCAAGTGGCCATCCGGGGCTAAATCAGCAGCACCGCGCACCCGCGAGGCTGTGGCCCCCAGGGTTTTCGCCTGGCTGGCCGCAATGAACATCTGATCATTTTCAAAACTCAGATCCAGCGCCAGATCCGTCAGCTCCGGCCAGTGGGTGTCAAAGCTGAACCGCCCCTTCGTCAGCGGCACCTTCACCTGAAAGATCCCCTCGTGGCGCTGATACGGAAAATCCGCCAGCTCGCCGTACCACAGCAGCTGGGCCAGATCGGTCGTCCCGCCGCGGATCGCGGCCGACAGGTAATCGGTCAGCTCGCGACCCAGCGCCCGGGTCGGCAGGTATCGCCAGGCCTCACCGGCATGGCGGACGGCCGCCTCACCGTAAAATGACAGCCAGGCGGGCGCATCGGCCGGAAAATCAAGCCGGAACTGGCCATCGGCACGAACATCCGGCGTGGCAACCGACAGGTGATCACTCCACAAGCGCCACCCGTCCTCGCTCACTTGCCAGTAAGCCGTTACTTCGCCGCGATCAATCGGCAGCGGGGCCTGGAAGACATCGCCGTACGGCAGCGTATCGTCTTGCAGCGACAGCACGGCTTTGCCCCCGTTCAGGCTGCCGGACACCACGGCATCCAGCTTGTGCACTTCCGGCAACAGCGACCATTGTTTCAGCCCGAGCTGATGCAGCCTAGCCGAAAATCGCGGGGCCTGCTCCTGATCGCCGGCCAGGCGGATATCCAGTAACTGGCCACTGGGCTGCAGCGCATCCAATGCAGCGGCGGCCTGACTCTCAGAGGGAAGAAAACCGATAAACGGCAGCAGAGGCGCAAGCGGCAAGCGGCTGATGGCCAGCTGCCAGTCCGACGGCTGCCACTGCCCGGCCAGGGTGAATGCCGGCCACAGCTGGGTGTCGGTCTGCACGCGGATCGGCTCACTGTCGATGCGCCAGCGCAGCTCACCGTGCTCGGTTTGCTGCGGCTTGAGCGACAGCAGCCCGTGGTGAATGCGAAATTCATGAGACTGGCCGTCACGCCGCCAGCGCAGGGTGCTGTTATCCAGGCGCAGCCGGCTGTCAGCCAACCGGCCGTCTTTTAAATTCAGCCACACTGCGGTATTGAGGTTGCTGCCGGTGACCTCGGCATTGCCGAGCTGCTGATCCAGCCACGGGGTCATCGACAGGTTGCGCGCCTGGAGATAGATGCTACCGGACATCTCCGGCAGGGAGCGGTTGGCCTCTAAGTTAGCAATCACCTGCAACTGGCTGAAGTGAGTGTCCGCTACGCTGATCACCCCTTCTGCCCGGTGCTGGGCGCCGGTGGCATCCCACTTCAATTCATTGATATCAACCCGCAGTGGCTTACCGGCCGGCGAGTTCAAGGTGACATGGGAGTCTTTGAGCGAGAATTTACCCAACTGGACAAAAAACAGGGTTTCCAGCCGGGTAATCAGTGCGGCAGAATCCTGATCCGCACCGGAATCCGACGCCGGTTCGCTGCGCGAGGGCAAAAGCTCGTCCGGCAAGCGGGTCAGGTCGAGGCTGAACTGGCTGATCCGGACATCGGTGAACACCGGCCGCCACGCCAGCACGGAGCCCAGCAAATCGAGCTGCATTTCCACATCCCCGACATGGATGATGGACGCCAGTTTATCCGCCTGAGCAATTTCAACGCCCTGCAACACCAGTGACGGACCACGGTTGCGCCAGTGCCCTTCGACGTGGCTGATTTCCAGGCGGACCTCAGCCTCCTGCGAGGCCCACTGGCGGATCGGTTCGCGATAGTCATTCAACTGAGGCAGAAAAAAACGTAAGCCACTGATGGCCAGTGCAGCCAGCACCAGGATCATCAGGGCCAGCCACATCACGCCTCGTGCCAGGCGAACCGGAACCGTTGTCACTCAATATCCTCGCATCGTAATTACATCATGACGACGTCAAATTGTTCCTGGATATACAATGGCTCCGCCTTGATCTTGACCTGCTTGCCGATAAAGACTTCCAGCTCAGCCAGGGCATGGTACTCATCACCAGCCAGGGCTTCGGCCACGGCCGGGGAGACGTACACCACAAAGCGATCCGCATCATAGGCGCGGTTAACCCGGGTGATTTCCCGCAGGATTTCATAACAGACGCTTTCCACGGTTTTCACCGTCCCGCGACCTTCGCAGGTCGGACAGGTGCCGCACAGCACATGTTCGATGCTCTCACGGGTCCGCTTACGGGTCATTTCCACCAGCCCGAGCTGGGTGAAGCCGTTGATATTGGTTTTCACCCGATCATAGGACAGTGCCTGCTCCAGCGCGAGCAGGACCCGGCGCCGGTGATCGTCCACCGCCATATCGATAAAGTCGATGATGATAATACCGCCCAGGTTGCGCAGCCGCAGCTGGCGGGCAATCGCCTTGGTCGCTTCAATATTGGTATTGAAGATGGTCTCTTCCAGATTCCGGCGACCGACGAACGCACCGGTATTGATATCAATCGTGGTCATGGCCTCGGTCTGATCGATGATCAGATAGCCGCCCGATTTCAACTCAACCTTGCGCTCCAGCGAGCGTTGGATTTCGCTCTCGGTATCATAGAGATCAAAGATCGGTTGCTCACCAGCATAATAGTCCAGCTTATCGCTCAGCTCCGGGACAAACTCGTCGGTAAACTCCTTGAGCTTTTCATACCCCATTCGCGAGTCGACCAGAATGGCATCCAGTTCGGTGCCGACAAAGTCGCGCAGGATCCGTTGGGCCAGCCCCAGCTCACCGTACAGCATCGACTTAGGTTTATGCTTGGCCCGGCGCTCGAGTACCTTGCGCCACAAGTGTTTGAGAAACGCCGCATCTTGCGACATCTCTTCGGCCGTCGCCCCTTCGGCGGCAGTCCGGATAATAAAGCCCCCGAGATCGTCGCAATACTCACCGACAATCTTTTTCAGCCGTTCGCGCTCACTCTCGCTTTCAATGCGCTGAGACACGCCGACATGGCTGGCACCGGGCATGAACACCAGATAACGCGATGGCAGAGTCACATCAGTGGTCAGGCGAGCGCCTTTGGTGCCCAGCGGATCTTTGACCACCTGCACCACCAGGTCCTGGCCCTGACGCACCAGCTCGGAAATATCCCGGACCTGAAATTGCTGTTTTTCATTTTCCGCCACGCATTCCGTGTGCGGCACGATATCAGACGCGTGCAGAAACGCCGCCTTGTCCAGCCCGATATCGACGAATGCCGCCTGCATCCCCGGCAGTACCCGGCTCACGCGGCCCTTGTAGATATTGCCGACAATCCCGCGTTTGGACTCTCGCTCGATGTGTATTTCCTGAAGGCTCCCTCCTTCAATCATTGCCACGCGTGTTTCGCTCGGCGTTATGTTAATCAGCAGCTCTGTGCTCATGGTTGCCTCTAAATTGATAAACTTAAAAAGTCTTGAACCATGATGTCGGTCTCCATTAAGGGTAACCCCACCACAGCGTAATAACTGCCATCGATACGCTCAATAAATTTGCCACCGATCCCCTGGATCCCGTAGCTGCCGGCTTTGTCCTGCGGCTCTCCGCTTTGCCAATAGGCTTCTATTTCTTGTTCTGTCAGCGGTTTAAACCACACATTGGTGATCACCAGACGGGTGTCCTGGCGAGCTGCGGTCGCCAGGGTCACCGCCGTCATGACCTGGTGCTCCCGGCCGGAAAGCAGCCGCAGCATGCGCTGGGCATCGGCAAAGTCTTTCGGCTTTTCCAAAATCTCATCATCGACGACGACAATCGTATCCGACCCCAGCACCGGCGTCTGGCCGTCAGTGGCAGCCACGCCGGCCTGTGCTTTCTCCAGCGACAGACGCTGAACATACTGGGATGGGCTCTCCCCGGGCTGGTGACACTCTGCCACGTCGACAACCACCCGCTCGAAACGGTAACCCAGTTGTGCCAGAAGTTCTTTACGACGCGGGGAGCCCGAAGCCAGATACAGTTGTAATGCAGACATGATGATACCATTTACTGAATTATCAAAAAGATCCGTTCGATATCATGTCTTAAAACCTAACATCGAACGGGGCTTGTTTGAAAAATAATTTAACGAATTGAGAGCTTGCGTCGCATTCGTCGCAACAGCAAGAACAGCCAAGGCCACAGCAGGCAGTTCAGGAGGACAGCCCACAGACGCTCCGGCTCGAACGCGACGACGGAAACCAGGTATTCGGCCCAGAACTCGATCAGTTTACCGGCCAGCGTCAGGAACGCCACCAGAATGGCTTGCTGCCACAGCGACAGGTTGCGGATCAACTGGAAATTCAGGGCGACGATGTAACAGAGCAGCGACATCATCAGGCCACGCACCCCGAGAGTCGAGCCCAGCATCAAATCCCAGAGTAGCCCAAGCACCAGGGCGGTGCCTACATTGACCCGATGCGGCAGGGCCAGCACCCAGTAGAAAGCAACCAGCAATACCCAGGACGGGCGAAATAACTCCAATTCCCCCGGCCAGGGGGCGGCCTGTAAAATCAGCGCCACAATAAACGAAAGCCAGATCAGCAAGCGGCCATTCGGTCGACTTGTTGCCACTATTGATCTCCTACGATGAGAGTTTCCCGCGGTGTCGGCCACACCAGCAATAAATAACGCAAGCGGTCAAACTGCACGGTCGGCTTGGCCTTGATTTGGGCAAAAGGTCGTTTGTTATCAAACGAAAATTCAGTCACATGGCCGACCGGATAGCCTTCCGGATAACGCCCGCCCAAGCCGGATGTGACCAGCAAATCCCCGACTTCAATATCGGTACTGCTCGGCACATGCTCCAGCTGAACCTGATCGATATGACCGCTGCCCGAAGCAATCACCCGAATATCATTGCGCACCACCTGGACCGGCAGGGCATGGGTGGCGTCGATCAACAGCAGCACCCGGCTGTTATGGGCCCCGACGTATGAGACCTGGCCGACGACCCCTTTCTCATTGATCACCGGCTGGCCTTCGTAAACGCCGTCAACCCGTCCCTTGTCGATCATCACCTGGTAGCTATACGGATCGGAGTCGACCGCCATCACTTCCGCAATCAGCTTTTTCTCATCACGGACAAACGGCGAGCCCAGCAGATCCCGCAAACGCTGGTTTTCCTGCTGCAACTGATCCAGTAACAGGATGTCGCTCTGCTTCACCAATAAATCGCGCTTCAGTGCTTTGTTTTCAGCCAACAGACGTTGATGGGAACTGAGTTGTCCCGACATCCCTTCCAGCAATTCGCGGGGCAGGTTTGCCGCGTATTGCAGCGGGGCGATTGCGGAGTTCAGCAGATAACGGACATTGGCGAAGGCATCCAGGCGACTGTCAGCCAGCATCAGGCTGACTGACAGTAAAACGGCAAGAAACAGGCGTAGTTGCAGGGATGGACCTCTGCCAAATATAGGTTTCATCTAACGCTATAACCTGTTTGATTGATTGCCAGAGACGGCATTATTCTTCGCTGAAGAGATCACCACCGTGCATGTCGATCATTTCCAGCGCCTTGCCGCCACCACGGGCCACACAGGTCAGGGGATCTTCTGCCACAACCACCGGGATCCCGGTCTCTTCGGTCAGCAAACGATCCAGATCACGCAGCAGGGCACCACCACCGGTCAGCACCATCCCGCGCTCAGAAATATCAGACGCCAGCTCCGGCGGACACTGCTCCAGCGCCACCATCACGGCAGAGACGATCCCGGTCAGCGGCTCTTGCAGCGCTTCCAGAATTTCGTTGGAATTCAGGGTAAAGCTACGCGGCACCCCTTCAGCCAGGTTGCGGCCACGCACTTCGATTTCACGGACTTCATCACCCGGATAAGCCGAGCCGATTTCATGCTTGATCCGCTCTGCTGTTGCTTCACCGATCAGGCTGCCGTAGTTGCGACGCACATAGTTAATGATGGCTTCGTCGAAACGGTCGCCCCCAATGCGAACGGAAGAGGAGTACACCACGCCGTTCAGGGAGATCACGGCCACTTCCGTGGTCCCGCCACCGATATCGATCACCATGGAGCCCGTCGCTTCAGAAACCGGCATGCCGGCACCAATCGCAGCGGCCATCGGCTCATCAATCAGGTACACTTCGCGGGCACCGGCACCCTGGGCCGATTCGCGGATCGCACGACGCTCAACCTGGGTCGAGCCACATGGCACGGCCACCAGCACGCGTGGGCTTGGGCGCAAGATACTGTTGTCATGCACTTGCTTGATAAAGTGCTGCAGCATTTTTTCCGTGACGTAGAAATCAGCGATCACCCCGTCCTTCATCGGACGGATCGCGGCAATGTTTCCCGGCGTTCGGCCTAGCATCTGCTTGGCATCATGGCCAACGGCGGCAACACTTTTCGTAGCGCCCGCACGATCCTGGCGGATGGCTACAACGGATGGTTCATCAAGTACGATGCCCTGGCCTTTGACATAAATCAGGGTATTGGCAGTACCCAAGTCAATAGACAGGTCATTAGAAAACATGCCACGAAGTTTTTTAAACATAGTCTTCGGCTAATTCCTGCAAGCTTACAAAATCGTTAAATTGCGCTAAATGTAACAGGGGGCACGGATCGAGACAAGGCAAGGTTTGTCAAACCTGCCACAGATCCGCATTTTCTTTAGTTGAGCAGGATATTGATACCTTTTTCCCCCCGGTAGATGACCCGATCGTTACCGCGATAGGCACCGAAAGTCACCAGCGCCGAAGGATTCTCATCGCCCTTGCCCCGCCAGTTATACAGCAACCAGGGCTGCGGCTGCGATCCGGCAAATCCAGTTTCACAGGCAATCTCCTGATCCGTGGAGGCGACCTTTTCCGGCTGATGATTTACCAATTTCTGCCAGAAGCGGACCTGTTCAAGGTAATAGGCCGACTCCCCTTTCCGGGCCTCGTGTGGCATCGCAGAGAATCTCCCTGAACCCGCTTCGCCCAACGAGACATTTCCGGCCCCTTGAGTTCGGGATGTGCTGTCCAGGGCCGCCGATTGCGATACGACCTGCTTGCAATAATGCTTACCGTCAAACCAGGATGCACTGTCGTAGGAGTTAACCACAAATTCCCTGCCGTCCCAGTATTCGACCCGCAGCGGCATCGTCACCGCGCTGTCGGAGCGCCCGGTCACATCTTCCAGGGTCATCCGGCCGAAGCGCAGCTCCGGCGTCTGAGCAAATGGTGCCATTTCCAGTGTCCGGGGACTGCCGGACACCGCAACATTCGCCGCCTGGCCACCCTTCATATCCAGGGCGCGGATCCCGGTCGGATCGACCCGATCGGCGATATACAGCCCCCAACGGCTATTGCCGGCATTCCAGGGCGCTTCTTTGGTGGTGGTACGCTTGTCAAAGTCTTTACGTTCGAGCAGCCATTGCATCGTCTTCGGAGATCCCGACCAGTGCCGCCAGGGCTGTGGCGGGTGGTAGCGGGATCCAAAACTCTGGCCGGACTGATCCACGGCCTCAAGCCCCAGCGTCACTTGCAGGCCAGGTGTAAACAGGGCGTAATTGCGCACCGTCTCCCCCAGCACGGACTTCGGCAACACGGTGAACTCGGTGTCGAACGGCTGCCCCAAATAGGCAAAGCCTTGCTGACCGTCTGGATAAGTCAGGAGATTATCCGGCTGAATTTCGGCATAAGCAGGATAAAAACGCCCGACATCCCGGAAACCCCGGTTAATATCCATGCCAAGATAATCTGCGCCGCTGTCGCCTTGCAACGTCAGGCTACCAACCTCATTCCAACTGGCCGAAAAGGCCTCCCCCAGTTGATCATGGCTCAACGACAGCGTTCCGGATAAGTCGCCCTTACGCCCGCCATCCGGTGTCTTCAAGGCATGATTGAGCAACACCGTCGCGTCCGGCGCGCTGGGGGCATAGAAATTTGACGTGAGCGCCCGCTCACACATACCGCGGCTGTCCACCGGGCGCAGGGCATTACCCTGCGCGTCGATATCCAACTTGTTCCGATCAGCCTCGGTCCAGATCACCGAACGGGCTTTGACCTGAAAGATCTCTCCCGCGGGGACAAATCCCTGCCCGCCCTGGGCGGTCCCGGTCGCCGTCTCGACGTTATGATCCCCGGCACGGCACAGGGCAAACGTGTAGGGACGGCTGTTCAACCCCACTTCTCCGCTCAGGCGTCCGACCGTTGGATCTGTCTGGGGACTTTGCGTATTTCCGGACTCCGCAGCCCCGCAGCTCTCTCCGACACATTTCACACGGAGCTTCAGCTGGCCGGCATCGAGATAACGGATCGGGATCCCTTCCGCTCGGCCCTGATTGAAATAAAACGTGCCTTGCCGGGTTTGCCATTGCGGGTTGGCGATCGCCTGGCCGGTGTCTTTCAACGCAATTTGATGACTGCTGGCTTCTGCGGCAACCGGGGCAATATTGACGGTGGCTAAATCAAACACCTTATCGCCGTGATAAGACGCCAGGGCAGCGCCGCCTTCACAGGCCAGAACGGTCATGGTGATCGTGCCCGGCTTTCCTGCCACCAGATTGACCGTATCCGGTGTGAGCTCCAGCCCGCCGGGTATAAAGGTATAGTGCCCGGTCGCCGGATGACCGACCATATTGTCGATCCGCCCTTCGACATTGAGTTTGCCCGGTAGATCGCTCTTAAACCAGAGGCTGGTTTGATGACCAGTTGCCGGGACCGTGAACGACATCGTACGACCGCTAAAGGTCTCCCAGGGGCCATCCGCCTGTTGGGACCATTGCCCCTGGATCGGCCGGTTATTCTCTCCGGTCAAAGTGACATGCAACGGACCGTTGTAGCGCTCGCCACTGCCGTCCCTCGGCTGGAAATGAAAATCGACCTGCTGCGCCTTACACATCAAAGGTTGCCCCTGAGGCGGGGTAATGCTCACTTCGAACTCCGGCTGTGTTTCGATACAGAGACTATCACCGGTGATCTTGGTTCGGTTGTGCATATTCAGCCTGATCGCTGTCACCGCGCCGGTGATCTCCGCGCCATTACTCAAGTCGACTTCTTTTTCGCTGTACACCAGCCCCCGGATCTTGGCGTACTGATCGAGGGCAACGTAGTTATGGACGCCATGGGGGCGATCCGATGGATCCGCATGGATGTAGAGCACCAGATCTTCCGTATCTTGCGTCGCCGAAATGGCTGAGCCCGCTTCGCTCATTGACAGCCATTTGGTGTGCAACTTGACCTGATTACCGGCCGGCACAATAATCTGGCCACCGTTATTGATCCGAATACTGTCGATAAAATAGGTCCCGCTGCGCAGGAGCAATTTACCGCCTCTCTGGATCACCAAAGCCCCCAGATTCGCCGAGTGGGACAGGGTTTCAGTACTGCCGTCAATGATATCGCTGACCGGCCGATGGGCATCCGGCTCCGGAAAATCCGGCAATGCCGGCTGCTGCGGTAACCGCAAGTGCACATCACCGATACACTCGCTACCGTTACAACCCGCTCTCCCATAGTCCTCCACCATGCCGGGAATAAAGCCCACGTAGCGCCGGCCCTTCACTTTGGCGGCATTCAGAATTTGCGGGAACTTCGACGTGTCGCCGCCATAAGTTGCCAGATACAGATGCGGGCGATGCGTCTTGTTGCCTTTCCAGGTCTGGGCCGGTCCGGGGAACATTTCACATACCGCCGAATCCACTTTCTGCTGGAAAGCAATAAAGCCGAAGGCTTCATCGGCATGTTTTCGCTCCAGACATGTCTGGCCACCACAACTTTCCCTCGTATACGGCCGTCTCGGCTCATTGAGGTCTTCATCGTTCACAAAGCTGATTTTTTTACTCGACCCGGTATCGACCTGACGACACAATCTTAAAAATCCGCCATCAGGGCCGCTTCGGGAGTTTTTCGACGCGATAATGAAAGGAAACTCGTTAAACCGGTAGGCGTCCTTCATATTGAACAATGCCTGACACTGGGTTTGAACCGGTTTGGTGATTTGATCAAAACCGCGCCATTTGCTGTCCAGCGTATCGGGGGTCCTATCGCCGCCCAGCGAGAATTCCAGGCCGCGGTAAATCCCGCTTCCCTCGACCAGTAGATAACCGATGGTTTGTTTCGGGGTCGGAAAAGCCCCCTGATGTCCCACCCAGACCTCCGAACGATCCAGCGCAACATAAAACGTGTTCTCACGCTGATCCGCTGTTGCCGTGACCCAGTGTTCCGGCCGTGAGAAATCAACGTTCCGTGCTTGTAACTGGGTGATCAGCCCCGGCCGGCTAAAGCCGGCCGGCGGGGTGATCGCCGCCATCCGGCTGTGATTGGTCGAATTGCTCCCGCCCTGGATGTAACGACTGGTCTTCAGACTGGCAGCAAGGATCCGCCCTTTCTGCCCGAGATCGATCGTGCCTTCTTCAATCACCAGGTAATTGATGCTGCGCATCGGCACTTTTTCAAGGCAGTAATCTTCATCCCGGCCACACTGGCCTTCATTTTTCAGCGTGAGCGACTGCTGGTTATAGGGCGCGATATGCTGCCGGAACACCGCTTTGGTTGTCGTGACCTCAAGTAAGTGCAAGGCCGACGGCGCATCGCGCCAGTTATCCTCACTAAAAGTCGGCATCAGAAACACCAAAGGTGGTTTGGTATATTTACCGGCATTTTTAAATTCAATGGTACAGCCGCGCTCAATACACCCGGTCTCAGTGGTGAACTGGCCAAATTCAAATTCCAGCGCCAATACGCGCCCCGAGGCCAGCAGAGTAAGCACCAGAAGGAACAATGAATAAAATTTTCTCATGGTGTAGTGTCCGATAGTGCCTTGGCCCAGGTTTCCTGAGTCCGGGTGACTGACATCTCGCCCGAACCACACGTCGCTGTCGCGGTTAAATAATATTGCTGATGAGATTGAGTGCCGACCTCACGGGTTTCACAGCGCAGCGTCAGGCTGCGGCACTGAAACAACGCGGCATCCAATCCGGTGATCGGCTGCCCCAGGCAAACCTGCGTATCGGCGGTGGTCTGCCCCAATGGGAACAAACGGCTGAGCAGGTACTCATTGCCGGAATGAGCCGCGAACCAGGCCCGGGTCGCCAACACTTCGCGGGTGGTGGTGGTTTGCCCCGACCAATCAATCCGGATCATCGCCGCCGCCATCACGGCCATCACCGTCATGACGAAAATGGCCACCATCAGGGCACTGCCGCGCTGCTTGCTATAAAACATTGATCACCTGCACGGTATGGTTGTAGCGGGAGACTTCATCGCTCCGCTCGCGCTGTACTTTGAGGAAGATTTGCACCACGCCGAAATTGGCCGCACCGCCGCTGGCAGAGAACACCTGCTGCGGCTCGCTCTGATTCGGATCGGGCAGCACGAGATGGTCGGCAATTTGATTGAGCGGACTGGCTGGCTCGTCCCCGACCAGACGGTAGAGCGCGCCCTGCTCGACACAAAACCGGACTTTCTGCCGGTAGATGTAAAACCGCTGGCCCGGCGAGTCCGCGATGGCGATGTCATTTAAGTTCAGCTGATGGGCGGAAACATCCAGACTGACCACCGACAGACGCTGACGTTCATATTCACGAAAACCGTAATAGCCGATTGCCACATGGTCACCGACCCGAATGTCCGGCGCCGCTTCGCTGTTCCAGCCGACCGTCAGCTGCGACTGATCGCGGGCACTGCCCCAGTAAGCACCGGAAGCCATCACCGGATAAAACGCCACGCACTGGCCGTCTTGCTCGGTCTGGACACTGTTGGGGGCGGCATGGCGCAACTCGCGGCTCATTTTCTCCAGTGCAAAGCGGGCGATCTGCTGCGACCGGTCACGGTGCACCGTATCCAGGTAGCTCTGAGCACCAAACTGCAAAAAGTTGCCCACCGCCAGGGAAATAATCGCCAGGATCACCAGTGCGATGATCATTTCCATCAGGGTAAAGCCCCGGGTAGCCTGGAATGATGTCATCAGTAGTTACTCCGCAGGGCCACGAAGATATAGATGCCGTAACGGCCGGTATCGACGGTGACTTCAATTTTCTTATGCTGATGCGGGTATGTTGCGCCATCGCCGTGATTGAGCGACGGCTCATAGCGCACATCAACCCGGACCGTCATGTTGCGGTAAGTATCTGCGTGCTGTTTTTCAGCTTCCAACAGACTGTCTATCACCCCGCGCCAGGGATACGCATTGCTGCCGTAGCGCTGACCACAGAGCGTAAACTCGCCCCAGCAACCATGAAAGTCATCGACATCATCGGCAGCCGGAACCCGCAGGCCCCAGCCTTTCTGCGTGTCATTCACCGGATCGAGATACGCAAAATATTCCGGGCTGGTCCCATCCGCGGCGACATCATCCCGCAACCAGCGGCCGGAATCCTCAGGCACAGAGCACGCCACAGCGCCCGCCTCACCGCAGCGCAGCACGCTGTCGTTGTTGGGATCCGACTGCTCGTCAAACTTGCGCGATAAAATTTCGTTGAGAAACGCCTGACCGATGGCCGCCGCCCGAGCTTGATAGAAGGGAATGGCCGAGCGTTCCGCCTGGGGAAACAGAAAACTCGTCAGAGTAATCATCGCAATCCCGAGGATCACGATGGCGATCACCCCCTCGATCAGGGTAAAGCCGCGCTGGAACGGGTAAGACCCTAGATCCGGGCATCGCTTATTCGGCATACACGTATCCCTCCCGGTTGATCACCATCACTGCTCGCTCCCGATCGCCGGAAGAAAACGTCAACCGGCAACTGTTCAGGCATAGCGGTTGGGGCTGGTGATCAGCATCGAGATAATAAGGCCGTCCCAGCAGGTTGAAATACCAGCGGGTTGCCGTGACCGGTGCCCCGGTGACCGACAATTGCATCCGATGCTCCGTTGCCGTGAGCGCCGCCAGTGTCTGAGAGCAGCCGTCCGGCACGCCGAAACGGGTTGAAGACACATTCAGCGTGTGGCAGGGATCGGGGGCTGCGGAGACATCGCCCTGGTTCATGGCGATAGTCTGGATCTGCCGGACAAGGGCGATGGCCTGATCGCGGTTGAGGTAGGCATCAAAACTGCTGCGGCCGATCAGACGCGACGCGGCCGTCACGCTGATGATCCCCACCAGGATAATCACCGCTATCAGTTCAATTAAGGTAAAACCACGTTGATGTCCGGGCATGACGTACCCTGAAGTGTAGAAATAACAATAACTTTCTATTTACGCAGGGCATCCGCACGATGCCCTGGGTAAATAGAGCTCCGAAGAGCTCTATCTTACTTAGCTAGGTTCTTTTTCGCCGCCGTCAGTATTGTCTGCCGGTTTGCTCTCCGGGGCTTTTTTACACGCTTCGCCTGTCACAGTTGCAGTCGCGCCCACAGTTGCAGAAGTCGCTGCAGTGTAAGTCAGGTAACATGCATATGGAATGTCATCTTTACTCTTGGCATCCCCATACTCCTTCAGCGTCAGCAGAATTTCAGTCGCATTGGCAGCCTTACCTTCGCCCGCACCAGTACCTGATACAACCACCCACTCTTCATTGAAGTTAGCCAATGCTTTGACAATCCCGTCCGCGCTTGCAGTTGGGTAGCCGTAAAGGGTGTTGATGTCGCCAACGACTTCTGCCGTAGCACTATTCTCTTTACCTTCAATCGCTGCTTTTCCGTACACAATCCCAGCTGCGCCGTTAACCGCACCTTTCAGACCTTGCAGGGCTGAGTTGCGGGCATCTCCTTGCAGGTTCAGGAAACGCGGTGCCGCAGTAACCGCCAAAATACCCAGGATGACGATCACCACCACCATCTCGATTAATGTAAATCCGCCTTGTCTTTTCATAACTGACTCCAACTTTCTTCTTAATTCACTAACTGAACTTCAACCTGACCATTGGCTAGGTTGTACACAAATTTATGCCCTGACTCAGCAGACACGGCATCCCCGTTCGAGCCGGCAGCTGCCGACGCTAACTGGTAGAAATTACATTGCGCATTATCAGCCTTGGCCAGGTAAGCGTAATCGCTCTTGGTGGCCGATTCTGCGACACTGGTGACTTTTGGAGGGTTTTGCATCAAATTCTCCATCAACCACGCACAATCACTACTTTGAATCTGACGAATGTTCTTTTCTGACTCAGCCAGCGGGTAGCCTTCAGAGATCACCCCCTGATCACTCCCTGCCGTGGTTAGATAAAAGTTCTGCCCATCGTAGTTCACCACGTTGTAGCTCCCTGACACCGGACGTCCATTCGCTTCCCACTGTGCACGCGCTGACAGGACCGCTGTCGCAAAGCCACCCGCAACACCTTGTATTGAAGCTTTTTTTGCTTCATCCGTGACATTCATAAAGCGTGGCAATGCCGCGACAGCCAGCAGGCCAACCACGATAATCACGATAACAAGTTCCACCAGCGAGAAACCGGTTTGTTTTTTCACTTTTTACCTACCTTTCACTCACAACGTCAAAACAACGTCACAAATTCACACCAAGCGTCAAAAAACCGTTAATGCGCATTGTCTCACTTTCATAAAATAATGCCACCCATTTCTTATCGTTAATTTCGTAAAAACAGGTCTGATTTTGACGTTTATTGTCATCACCTTGCACGATCAAATCCTGATAAGGCACCGGTTGCTGCCGGGATGACAGTAAAACCCAGATTTTCTCGCAATCAAGCACGCCATCCCGACGCACCACCGGCCAGCCCAGCCGGGTAAATCCGTACGCGATCCCGTCCAATTGTTGACGGGCAGGCTTACCACTCAGTTCCCAGCGCTGGCGCAGTCCGGCAGCACTGCTCTGGAGCGTCTGAACCAGCACCGACAATCGGGTCTGCTCTGCCTGTTCATACACTTGCCGCCCTTTCATCAATAACAGGGCGACAATCACTAAACCGGCACTTAGCCAGAACAACTGCCGCATCCTGGCTATCTGGCGCCAATTAAACCCCGCGTGCCACATCGAGCAAACTCCACATCGGCAGGAAAATCCCCAGTGCCAGCAGCAAGACCATCAGGGCGACGATCCCCAGCAGGATTGGCTCAATCCGCGCGGTCAGGGTTTTCAGGTCGTAATCCACTTCCCGATCGTAGAAATCAGATGCCTCCAACAGCAGATCATCGACCTGCCCGGTTTCCTCACCGACCGCGATCATCTGCAGCACCAACGGGGTAAACACCCCGGCCCGGTTGGCCGTGCTGGCAATCGAGCTGCCGCTTTCAATGCCGTTTTTCATCTCCAGCAGGCGGTTTTCCAGATACCGGTTGCCCAGGGCTTCAGCCGCCATCTGAATAGCCTGATTGAGCGGCACCCCGGCCCGGATCATCAGGGCAAAAGTTCGTGAAAAGCGTGACAGCTGCGCCCGATTCACAATCCCCCCGACAATCGGCACCTTGAGCCGCCAGGCATCCCATTTTTCCTGGCCGGCCGGCGTCTGGCGCCACATCTTGGTGCCAATCCAACCTGCAACCCCGGCCCCGATCATCAGCGGCCAGTAACTGACAAAAAACTCCGAGCTGGCGATCAGCAATCGGGTTGACCAGGGCAGCTCGACCCCGAAGCGACTGAACATGGCGGTAAACTGCGGGATCACTTTCACATTGAGCACCACAACCGCCAGCATGATGGCCGCCAGGACGAAACTTGGGTAACGCATCGCCGACTTGATCCGCCGCCGGGTTTCCATTTCCTGCTCAAAATACCCTGCTAACTGCAACAGAGAGTCATCCAGCCGACCGGTGTTTTCCCCGACATGGATCATCGACACAAACAGTTCGCCGAAGACCCGCGGATGCTGCTTCATCGCCACCGAGAGCGTGCGACCATTGGCGAGCTCATCGGAGACGGCTTCGAGCGTCTGCTGCATTAACGGATGCGACGAACTCTGACTCAGCCCTTTCATCGCCCGCAACAGGGGCACGCCGGCTTTGGTCAGGCTATAGAGCTGGCGGCAGAACATCACCAGCACCTCCAGCGGGATTGAACGCTGGAACAGCATCTGAAAATCCAGCCCCGGTCCCCGGTCCTGTCCCTGACGGATTTCCAACGGAATGATCCCCTGGCGCATCAGGGCATCGGCAGCCGCATCCTGGGTCGCGGCTTCAATCTGGCCGCGCTTCAGCTCCCCCTGCTGACCCCGGCCGCGGTAATTAAACGTCGGCATCGCCACTCTCCTGTCGGTTCATTACTGCGCCCCGACGAAGTTCAAATCCCCTTCGCCCAGTAGCATGACTTCGGCGATACTGGTCACCCCGTCCAGCGCCAGCGCCATCGCCGACTCGATCAGCGGCGTGTACCCCGCTGACTCGCGGGCGATTTGGCTGAACTGCACGGCATCATTGGCTCGCAAGGCATCCATCATCGGCTGGTCAAGCTCCAGCAGCTCAAATACCCCTACCCGCCCTTTATAGCCGGTAAAGTTACAGCTCTGGCAGCCCCGCCCCCGATGAAACGCCCGCGCCTGATGCTGTGGAAACCGTGCCGCCAGCCACTGCTGCTCGGCGGTATCCACGGCAACCGAATCGCCGCAGTCACGGCATACCCGGCGCACCAGTCGCTGGGCCAACACCGCACGCACCGCACTGGCCACCAGATAGCCGGGCGCTTCCATATCCATCATCCGCAAGGCGCTGTCGATGGCATCGTTGGTATGCAGGGTCGAGAGGACCAGGTGACCGGTCAGGGCCGAGCGCAGACCAATCTCCACCGTCTCCTGATCCCGCATCTCCCCGATCAGAATGATGTCCGGATCCTGACGCAAAAACGTACGCAGGATCGATGAAAACGTCAGACCGATTTTGCTGTTCACCTGAACCTGGTTGATCCGGGGCAAGCGATACTCCACCGGATCCTCGGCAGTGATCAGTTTCTTGCCCGGCTGATTCAGCTCACTCAGCGCACCGTACAAGGTGGTGGTTTTACCCGAGCCGGTCGGCCCGGTGACCAAAATCATCCCGTGCGGGCGCTTGAGCTGACGCCGCAAACGGCTCAGCAGCGCCGGCGGCATGCCGATTTCTTCCAGGCTGAGGATCCCCGCCGACTGATCCAACAAACGCATCACCACCGACTCACCGTACTGCACCGGCATAGTCGACAGACGGACATCCACGGAATGGCCGCGCACTTTGACATTAAAGCGGCCGTCCTGCGGCAGTCGTTTCTCCGAAATATCGAGCCCGCTCATCAACTTCAGGCGCAGCACCAGAGCCACCGACACACTCGCCTCATTGAGCAGAGTCTCGTGCAGTACCCCGTCGATCCGCTGGCGGATCCGCAGCACATCGGCATCCGGCTCGATATGGATATCCGACGCCCCGACCTGGATCGCATCTTCAAACAGGGAGTTGATCAGCTTGACGACCGTGACTTCTTCGTTGTTCGGATCGTCCATGCCGAAACCAAACTCCGAGCGATTCTGGTGTTCGGCCTGCAACTGCTCGGCAAAGGAGACAATTTCCTGTGTACGGCGATAATAGCGATCGAATGCCGCCAGCAACTGGCGCTCCGGCGCGATCACCAGCTCGACCCGGTACCGCGCTAGCTGATTAAACACCGCCTCCTGGGCCGCCAGATCGGCCGGGTCGCTCATCGCCACCCGCACCGTATCTCCCTGGGCACTGATCACCAGTGCCCGCAGCCGCCGGGCATGCACTTCCGAGAGCAAGCCCGCCGCCTCCGGCGACACGGTCATCCGGGTCAAATCAATCAGGGGAATGTCCAGCTGACGGGAGAGAAACTGCAGCATCTGCTGCTCACTGAGAAATCCCATGCTGATCAGGGTATCGCCCAGCTTACGTCCCGTGCTCTGCTGCTGATTCAGCGCCTGCTCCAGTTGCTCCGGTGCCACGATGCCCTCTTCGACCAGCAAGTCTCCCAGTCGTTTTCGTAATCGGATTTGCATCGCGCTTAGCCCTCCTGCGCTTCAAGCAGCGCCAGCCGCTGTTGAATAAATTGCTGTGATTGTTGTGAAATACGCCCCATCAACAGCGCCTGCTGATAAGCATCACGGGCACGCGCCGGGGCTTGATTGCGCTCCAAGGCGATCCCGAGCCCCATCCACCAGCGGCCATCGTAGGGCTGCTCGTCGACCAGCCGTTGATAGCTGGTCATCGCCAGCTCGGGCTGATCCTGCTGCTGCGCCAGGGCGCCGCGCATCGCCAGGTATTCATGATGGCCTTCTTCCGGCAACTGGCTCAGCACATTGAGCGCAGCCTGTGGTTGCGATTCATTGACCAGCAGCTTGGCCAAGGTCAGGCGTAAATCCGGCTGGTCCGCGTCCAGGGCCAGGCCATCCTGCAGGGTCGCCATTGCCTGACGACTCTCGCCGCGGCCATATTGCAGCGCCGCCAGTTTTTGCCGGGCCAGGATCCAGTCCGGCTGGTACTGCACGGCTTCGCGCAGATGGCGGATCGCTTTGCGGCTGTCGCCGCTTGTCAGGGCTTGCTCCGCCCGCTGATACGCCACCCGGGCCAGTTGTTCACCGTCGAGTTCAACGGTTTCGATCACCAGGGCTTCATCCGCCGCCAGCTCATCGCCCGCCTCATTGCCTGTTACCTCAGCACGGATTTCGGCAGGCGCTTCAGCCGACGCGACGGCAACCGTCGCTTGCTTCAGCGGAGCAGCAGGCGATGATACGGATACAGCCTTCGCGGGTTGATGGGCTGCGATTGGCGTCGCCTCTTGCTGCGGTACTTGCGGCTTGGGCGCTGCTGTCACCGCCACCCTGGACGCCGCCGTGACCGGCACAGCATCCGGATTTGAATCCGGCTTTGATTCTGGCTTTAATTCTGACCCGGATACCGATTTCGGTGCCGAAGCGATTGCCGGCGCCGTATCAGGCGGCGGCAACGGGGGTTCGGTCCGCGCCGATGAGACCGCCGTCGTCTCTGCCTCGACTGCCGTTGCTGTGACCGTATCTGTCGGCGATGACGGCCGGGCATGTACACCCAGCCACCAGCCCGCACCGCCGGTCACGACGAGCAGGCCCACGGCCGCCACGGCTCGCCAGCGACGGGGATGGGACGGCACCGGTTTGACCACCGCGGCCTGCAACGGCGGCACCGTTCCGGCACGCGATTGTTGCTGGCTCAGGGCGTTCAGCTGTTTGTTAATTTCACTCATGCTCCGTGCCATCCCCACAGGATCGGGAAGGTGCACATCGGCTGACGTGCTCCCAGGGTATCTTTAATTGCCATCAGGACTTCTTTTCGACGAATTGCCGGCACGCCATGACTGCATGCCGCAATAAATGCTTTGTGACACAACTGGTTGATCAAACGCGGGATACCTCGGCTCGCCAGCCAGATCTCCCGGTATTGCGCCAGTTGCAACAGCGGCCGTTCACAACCGGCCTCAGCCAGACGCTGCTCGATATAGGCGATCGTTTCCGCCAGATCGAGCGGACGCAGGCAGGCACGGAAGGTGATCCGCTGGCGAAACTGACGCAGGTGATGCTGCGCCAGGCGCTGATCCAGCTCCGGTTGGCCCAGCAGTACAATGTGCAGCAACTTTTCCTGCTCGGTTTCAAGGTTGCCCAGCAAACGGATCGCTTCGAGGGCATCATCGGGCAGGGCCTGCGCTTCATCAATCACCACCACCACGGCTTTGCCGGCCGATTTGCGGGCGATCAGCGCCTGCTGAAGCTGCTCGGTCAGGGTTTCGGTCGGGGTCTCAGCGCTCACCGCGAGCTCCCGGGCCAGGGCCCGGCGCAATTCATCACCGCTGGTCGCCGGGGTCGGCAGGTAAGCCAACTCGAACTGGGCCGGCAACTGGCGGATCAGCATCCGGCACACCAGGGTTTTGCCGGTACCGACCTCGCCGGAGATCTGGATGATCCCCTCCCCCATGGCCAGCGCCGCCAGCGTCATCTGAATGGCCTCCAGATGCGGCGGCAGCGCCACGAACGAGCGGGTATTCGGCGTCAGGGCAAAAGGCAGCGCCTTGAGTCCGAAATGCGACTGGTACATGCTCAGCCCTCGTCAGGGAACCACTCGTTGACCAGGGCGCGCGAACGCTCGATTTCCTGCTGCCAGGTCTGCTCACTCACCACGGTTGGCTTGAGCAGGATCACCAGCTCGGTTTTGCTCTCAATCTTGTTGACGTTGCGGAACAGGTGGCCCAGAACCGGAATATCCCCCAGCAGCGGTACTTTCGACACCTGATCATTGGTAGCCGATTTCATCAGGCCGCCAATCACCACCACGTCCCCGGAGCGGGCGTGGATCACCGAATCCGACTCCCGCACCGAGCTTTTCGCCAGCGGCAGTTTGTAGGTCCCGAACGTATCTCCCAGCTCGATATCACGCACCTCTGTGGTCACATCCACCACCGCCGGATGGACATGCAGCAGCACGCCGCCTTCATCATCAATCTGCGGGGTCACATCCAGCGAGATCCCGGAGAAAAACGGCGTCAGCTCGATATCCGGCGATGCCGTCCCGCCGTCGCTGTTCACTTCGCCGCCGGAAATATCCGTCACGAAATACTGATCGCCGCCGACCTTAATCACTGCTTTCTGGTTGTTGGCCGCCGTCACCCGCGGACTCGACAGGACATTCAAATCGCCCTGGGTATCGAGGAAGCTGAGCACCGACTCGAAGTTGCCGTCTGAAATCGTAATGTTGGTCTGGCCGCCCAGCAGCGAGGCAATCGCATTACCGCCCGGCAAGGTTTCGCTAATGCTGGACCGGCCGACATTAATACTGGTGCCGCCCAGCGTCTTGGTGATGTTGCTCCAGTTCACCCCCTGCTGGTAGCCGTCGCTCAGCGTCACTTCCATGATTTTGGCTTCCAGCACCACCTGGCGCTTGAGGCGCTGCTGGGAAATCCCCAGGAAGGTTTTCACTTCGCGCAGCTCGTTCGGGAACGCCCGGACCGAGATCAGGCTGGCCTGCGGCGAGACGACAATGCTGCGGCCCTGGCCGGTGCCGATCATGGCCTGCACGGCTTTTTCCAGTTGCTGCCAGAAATCACTTTCCGAGGTGGTTTCAATGGTCGTGCCGCCGGTCGCCGTGGCATTGCTTTCGGAGTAGTTGTTGCTGTTATTGTCTTCGCCGTCGCGGTTGTTGCGCGAGGTGCTCGACTCACTGCTGGTGATCGAGCCGGTTGTCAGCGAAGTCAGCGAGATCCCGCGGCGCTTGAGTTGCAGGTAATCGACCGGGATCACTTCCGTGCGCAGGGTGGCCGGGAAAACCTGGATGATATTGCCTTTGCGCGTGGTGTTATAGCCGTAGATGTCCGAGACCACGGCCAGCACTTCATCCAGGGTCACGTCACGCAGCGTCAGGGAAATCCGCCCGCTGACTTCCGGGTGGATCACCATATTCATCGCCGTCCCTTTGACCAGGCTGCCAAAGAAGGCCCGTGCCTCGACATTCCGGGCATTGACCCGGAATCGCTTCTCCAGCACGCTGACCGGGGCATAATCCGGCAACTCGACCCGCGGCAGCAAATCGGCCTGGACCGACGGCGGCAGCTCGGTCAGCGGACGGCTGTTGGCCTCGTTGGCCGCTTCATTGAGCGCCCCTTTAATTTCGACCGGATCCCGGTGTCCCATCTGGGTTGAACAGCCCGCCAGCGACAGCAAAGCAACCCCTAGAAAAAATCCACGCATCTTAACCACTTCAATTAATCGTTTGTTTTGATATCGTCGGCAAACACTTCCAAACGCCATCGCTTTTCACCCCGGCTGAGGGTCACAGTCCCTTCCCGGATATCAGCCAGGGTGTACCCGCTGATGCGCTCTCCCAACGCTACCGGGGCGTTATTTAGAATGGCGAGACAGCCGCCCGGTCCGCCGCAGACCACCGCCTGCAACTGGGGCAACCGCGCCCGGACAACGGACTTTGTCTGTGCCGGAGCCTGCCAACCGAAGGGGGCCGTCGGATCCTGGGCAGCCCAACCCGGACCGGCCAACGCGGCCAGGACAACCGCGCCCAATAAACCTGCTTTAACCACCGATAAAATCCTTACTTTCCCCTAGGGTGTATACTTCCAGCTCAATCTCTGCCCAAGGATAGGTATCGACCTGGTAATTCAGGCTGCGCCAGTAATATTTCACCGGCAGGGCTTCGAGCTGACCCAGATAGTCCACCAAATCAAAATACCGGCCACGCAAGGTCAGCCGAACCGGGTGGATGTAATAACCTTCGTCTTTCCCGCTGATGAGCTGGGCGGACGGCATGGAGGTCAGCGACAGTAAGCGCAGCCGATCGGTCCGCTTCAATACCTGCTCAAGTAGTGCCGACATCTGCATCGGGCTAACCAGGCTGGCCACCCGTTGCTGCAGTGTCGCTTCCAGAGCCTCGTTTTCCCGCGCCAGGGTATTGATTTTCTGTTCAATCTCCCGGTTCGGGTCCCGTTGCAGCTTGCGCTGAATATGATCGATTTGTTGCTCGTTGCTGGATAGCTGGCCGGCTAACGACAGGATTTGCCGCTCAACCGAATCCAATGCCTGCATTCTGGGTTCAATTACCACCATAAAGCCGACAAACAGCAGCACCGTCCATCCTGACACCAGGATCAGCCCTTGCTCGCGGCGAGTCAGCAGATCAAAGCGCTCACTCAATTTGTACCAATAGTTCACTGCGTGTTCCCCACTTCTGAGAGCGCACGCCCCAGCGGCTCCTCCGCCTGACGTTCGGCATGCAACGCGAAGGTCACTACATTGCGCTCATCACGCCCCAGGGTCATTTGTTCAAAGCGGCGCTCCACCAGGGCCGGATGAGCCTGAAACGCCTGCAACCAGTTTGGGACGGCATCCGGGGTCCGGGCCATGCCTTCCAGATCCATCTGCTGGCCGCTGACCCGGATCCGCTGCACGGAAATATCGCGGCTGGCTGCCTGCGACAACTGCTGCAGCATCCCGGCATACCCCACTTTGAGGCTGTCATCATGCATTTCGATTGCCGCCAGCGTCGCCTGACGGGCAGCCAGGTGTTGCTCCAGCTCCCCGGCAACTTCGACTTTCAGTTGGCTCGGAATATGTTTGGCCAGGGCAACCTTGGCCCGATCCAGCTCATCCTGCTTGGCCTGCAACCGGGTCTTTTCCGCAGCCAGCAGCTGGGCCTGGTGATAGTTCTGCCAGCCCAGCCAACCGGCCAGCGAGCCGATCACCACCACCCCGAGCAGCCAGCTCAGCACGACATTTTGCAGCGTCATCAAGCGGATTTGCGGTTTGAGGGTATCACTGTAGAAATTAATGCCGCGATCCAGCGGCGCGGTCAGGGCGGCCTGGGCGATCCGGGCCGCATTGCCGGCCAATGTCGGCTCCACAGGCGTGACGGCATGGACCGCCACACTCAAGCGTTGACGCAAGGCCGCCGCCAGCGCGTCGTCATCTTCATCATCGCAGGCGATCAGCAACTGTGTGATCGGGGTGTCGCGCAACTGGGCGCTAAGGAAATCCAGGGAGCGTTGCAGCTCCAGGGCCAGACTGTCCAGTTGCAATGCAGTGGCCATTTCATCGCCTTCAGAGGGCGACAGCAACGGCACAGGAAAGCCGCGCAGTAGGCGCTGGAAACACATCTCCTGGCCCTGAAAAGCCGTCAGTTGCAGGTTGCCCTGATAACGGCGGTGCATCACCAGCTGGTTGAGGGTCGGTGACGTGAGCTGGCCCCACACCACTTCTTCAGCAGTGATCAGCGCCACCGTCCCGCCCGCATCCGTACAGGCCCGGACAAACTGCATCACCTGGTCCCGGCCGGTGACAAATACCTGAAGCCGCTCTTTCAGCGGCGCCGGAAAACCGTCAGCAACCAGCGAAGCCGGCGATTCGTTGACTAAATCTTTGACCAGAAACGGCAGCGCCGTCGGGTACTCGTCGCGGGGTAAATCCGGCTTTTCGATCAGCATGCTCTGGTACAGGCCATGGCCCAGCACCAGGCGGAACTGCGCGCCATCCAGCTGATGACGCGCGATCAGCCCGGTCAACGTCGCGACTCGCTCTTCCAGGGTCACCGCGGCCTGCTGATCACACATCCATCCCGTGTCACTTTCATAAACAAGCGTGATGGAATCGGTAAAAATCGCCAGGCTTGCCGTCTTTATCCGTCTTTTCTTCTGAAAATATCTGTTAAGCAACGGGTTAGATTTCATGAAATTCCAGCCAGCCTTTCTACCATAGGTCTTCTTTGCAACGCGAAAATACGGATAATGCCAACCCGTCAATAATTTGACTATTATAAGGATATTTTATTAATAATATAGTATTTTCTTGTCATTCAGATACCAGAGGTTAGACCTCTTTCGAGTCACACGACATTTCATGGGTAAAGAAACGCCCCTGACCGCCCTGAACGCCCAATTGCTTCAGCACCTGCCATTCCTGGTCATTTTCCACCCCGACGGCAATCACCTGCGCGGCTGAGTTGGCACAGGCCCCCAGCATACTGCGGACAAACAGCTGGTTTTCCTGCCGTTGGTGAATGCCCCGGATCAATCCCCGGTGCAGCTTGATGTAATCGGCCTTCACGTCTTTGATGTAGTGGGTACTGACAATGGTGCGACCGGCCTGATCGACCACCAGCTTACAGCCCAGCCCCACCAGCATCCGGGCCACCGGGCGCATCGCATCGAGGTGCTTGACCAGACTGCTTTCCGGAATTTCAAACGACAGGCGATTGAGCACCGTTCTCGGGGTCTGCAACAACTCATCACGCAACCAGCGCACAAATGTCTTCTCCAGCAGTGCTTCGACACTGACATTCACCGACAGGGCATCCCCGACCGGTCCTTGTTTGAGCATGGTCAGGGTCTTCGCCACCACCGCCTTGTCCATCCTGGTGTGGTAGCCCACCTGGGTCACGGCACTCAAGAAATGGGACGCTTTGATCAGCTTCCCTTGCTCATCAGGGATCCGGGCCAGCAGCTCCCGGTGGATCACCTGGTGATCCAGGGTCAGCGCCGGTTGCTGGTACAACAGCACCCCACCGCCGTCAAACGCCTGATCCAGCAGACTGCGCCAGCGCACGCTGCCCCGGCCTTCTTCAAACTGCGGTGCTTTCTGGAAGGTATCCCAGCTGTTGGTGCCCTGCAGCTGGGCACTGCGCAACGCCATATCTGCAGCGTCCATGATCCGTCCCCGGCGATCTCCGCTGGCGCAGTAGGTCATCCCGATATGGCACCAGTTGTCCGGCTGCAGCGGCGCCGGGGGATCCAGCCGATCCAGGGCTTTGAGCAACTGGTTGGCAAACTGTTTCACTTCTTTGGCCGGTTGCTGCGGCAACAAAATCGCAAACTCCGCATCGAAATAACGGGCCAGCACCGTATCGGGGTAGCGCTGGATCAGGTTGGACAGGATCATCCCGACATCCTGGATCAGCTCATCCGCCACCTCTTTGCCCTGCTCGGCGAGCAGCTCTTCCCAATCCGCAATTCGGACCATCAGGACTGCGCCGTGGGTTTCCGGCTCCTGCACCAGTGACTGCAATCGGCTGTCAAACAGCACCCGGTTGGCCGCACCGGTCAGCTGATCCAAAAAGGTATGGGTCCGGATAAAGGTGTCAAAACGGCTGCGCTCCTGGCGGGCATCTTTGAGCTCAGCAATCATCTGATCCAGCGCCAGGCTGGCCGTTGCCGGCCATTCCAGCTCGTCGCCGACGGCGTTGTCATCGACTTTCCCAGCCAGGATCATCCGCCCGCGGTGCTCGAGCAACTCAGAGCCATACAATTGCTGGCGCAACCAGTTCATCCCCCAGACCAGACCCAGGATAATGATCACCACCGCCAGAGTAATAGACGACATGGCCCCGATGGAGTAGGTAAATTCGGTATACGGCGGGATGGATTTTAAGTGTACCGTAAAGCCGGGATTATGGCTCAGGGTATAATGGTCCTGGTGTAGGGCCGCCGGATCATTGATCGGCTGCAGCCCCTTATAGGCGTACATCACTCCGGCCGGGCTGGCGATTTCAAGCTCCACCACGTTACTGGCCTTGAGTAATTTGGGCAGCCAGCGCGACAGGGAATCGGCGCCCTGCGGGTCGGCCAGCTCCTGATCAATCACCGCCACCACCCCATCGAGATAATGGGTCAGATAATCCTGTCCCAGCTTGCGAAAGCTGACGGCACCGCCAATGAAAATGACGAAAATGGCACAAATCACAATGAGCGTCACAAACGCCACCAGGCGGTTGGTCAACTTCATCCCTGAGGCTTTTCTCATAAAAATCCAACTGAACTCGGTTATGGACGATATTTCCGGCGGCAAACCTACCGGTGAAAATTGCAAAGTACCACTCCCGACCCGGGAGGTCAGTGGGTGAGCCGACACTTTAACAATTTGTAAACTTAAGCCTTTTGAAGCTGATCCCAAGAACAGCGCGGTGCACTGACGCTGACCCGTTCTCGCCGCTGGCAAGTGGAAACTAAGCAGTTCCCGTCCAGTTTGTTATGATGGGTCAACTGGTTACCGTCACCGCCTGCGGATAAAAAGAATGGATTGGATCACTTGTACAAACAGTTTTGTCACCGTTGTCGACCAAGGCTCTCTGGCCCAGGCCGCGACCAAACTCAATACCTCCAGCTCCGCGCTGTCCAAGCGACTGACCTGGCTCGAACAACAGCTGGGGGTACAACTGCTCAAACGAACCACCCGCAGCCTGGCCGTGACCGATGCCGGAAAACTGTTTTATCAGCGCAGCGCCCGATTGCTGGAAGACTGGCAGCAGATGTTGGCTGAAACCACGTCAACCTACGGCGAGGTCAGCGGTGTACTGCGGATCGGGGCCCCGCTGGCCACCGGCAGCCGCCTGCTGGTCCATTACCTGGCCGAATTTATCGAAACCTACCCCAACATTCAGGTCGAGCTGCACACGGTGACTCCGGGCCAGCTACCCGATCACAACCTGGATGTCTTCATCAGCCGCGAACTGACCGACTTCAATTCGGCCAGCTATATTGCAACCCGGTTGTTCACCTTCCAGCCCGGGTTCTATGCCGCCCCGAGCTACCTGGACAACAAGCCGCACATCAGCAGCCCGGAGCAGCTGGCGCAGCATAACTGCCTGTTGTTCGGTACCCATGGTCATGAGCAGGAGCATGTATTTGAAAACAACGTCCGCCTGCGCCTGCGCGGTAATTTCACCACCCAGAACCCCGAAGCCCTGGTTGCCGCCGCGGTTGCCGGAATGGGGATTATCCTGACCGGGGAGAAAATGGTCCAGCGCGAGCTGTGCAAAGGCCTGCTGGTCCCGGTACTGCCCGCCCTGAAGCAACCCCGGAGCGCTGCGTTCGCCTATTACCCCAAACTCGAATACAACCACGTGAAAACCAAGTTGTTTATCGACTTCATCAAGGAAAAAGCCAACGCCGATTGAGGCATCATTTCCAGCCAACAAAAAAGCAGCGCCGGGCGCTGCTTTTTTTATCAACCGTCAGTCAAACCTTTCGACTTAGAACGGGATATCGTCGTCGAAGTCCATCGGCGGTTCGTTATACTGCTGCTGTGGCTGTTGCGGCGCTTGCTGCTGCGGGGCTGACTGCTGCGGCGCATAACCCTGCTGTGGTGCGGCTGCCGGTTGTTGCGGCTGTCCCCAACCACCCTGCTGCTGCTGACCACCCATTGGCGCGCCCATACCCTGGCCACCGCCCTGACGGCCGCCCAGCATCTGCATGATGCCGTTGTAGCCCTGAACCACGATCTCAGTCGTGTAACGGTCTTGGCCGTTCTGATCTTGCCACTTACGAGTTTGCAACTGGCCTTCGATGTAGACTTGTGAGCCTTTACGCAGGTACTCACCCGCCACTTCTGCTAACTTGCCGAACAGCGCCACACGGTGCCATTCAGTTTTTTCACGCTGCTCACCGGTGCTCTTGTCACGCCATGACTCAGAAGTAGCAACGGTAATATTTGCTACTGCACCACCATTCGGCATGTAACGGATTTCCGGATCATTTCCTAGGTTACCCACCAGGATAACTTTATTGATGCCACGACTGGCCATAATTCACTCCAGATCTGATCGCTGGGCTGTATTCTGCTACAGCGGCTGCTACTCAAAGTTTATACTGAATCGCGCAGTCTACCATGCTGCCCGGTTCGGGAACAGGGCGAGACCGTGTGATTCCGCGCAAAATTATCCTCGCGCTTCATCCGCGGCGATCTGGCTGCCGCCCGGCACGTTTCCCTACGCCACTGCGGCCCGGATCTGCCCCCGGACAAAATGCTCAATAATCGCCCCGAGTACTGTATCTTTATACAGTTTCCACTTTCAAGCTTTTTCGCCTTGTGTGATAATGATGGCCCACTTTGTCAGTCATAAGCTCACATACTATGGATCAAATCGAAGTCAGGGGTGCCCGGACCCATAACCTCAAAAACATCAGTCTAACTCTGCCACGTGACAAGCTGATTGTGATCACCGGCCTGTCCGGCTCGGGGAAATCTTCCCTGGCATTCGATACGCTCTACGCCGAAGGCCAGCGCCGCTATGTCGAATCCCTCTCGGCCTATGCCCGGCAGTTTCTGTCACTGATGGAAAAACCGGATGTCGACCATATCGAAGGCTTGTCTCCGGCCATCTCCATTGAGCAGAAGTCAACCTCCCACAACCCGCGCTCGACCGTCGGGACCATCACCGAGGTGTATGACTACCTGCGACTGCTGTTTGCCCGGGTCGGTGAGCCGCGCTGTCCGACGCACCATGTGGCCCTGGCCGCACAAACCGTCAGCCAGATGGTCGATCAGGTGCTGGCCCTGCCCGAAGGTAGCAAGATGATGCTGCTGGCTCCCGTGGTCAAAGAGCGCAAGGGGGAACACGTCAAAACCCTGGCCAACCTCGCTGCCCAGGGCTATATCCGCGCCCGGATCGACGGCGAAGTCTGCGATCTGTCCGATCCGCCGACGCTGGAGCTGCACAAGAAACACACCATCGAAGTGGTCGTCGATCGATTCAAGGTCCGCGACGATCTGCAACAGCGTCTGGCAGAATCGTTCGAAACCGCGCTGGAACTGTCCGGCGGTACCGTAGTGGTCAGCCCGATGACGGCCGGCGAACACGAGGAAATCATTTTCTCCGCCAACTTTGCCTGCCCGCATTGCGGCTACAGTATGCAGGAACTCGAGCCGCGCCTGTTTTCCTTCAACAACCCGGCCGGTGCCTGCGGCACCTGTGACGGCCTGGGCGTGCAGCAATATTTCGACCCGGAACGGGTGGTACAGAACGGCGAGCTGAGCCTGGCCGGCGGGGCGATCCGCGGCTGGGACAAACGCAACTTCTATTATTTCCAGATGCTCACTTCGATGGCCGAGCACTATGACTTTGACGTGGAAGCACCGTTCAACAGCCTGCCGCAGAAAACCCAGCAGGTGATCCTCAAGGGGTCCGGCAAACAGGAAATCGAATTTAAGTACATCAATGACCGCGGCGATATCACGGTCCGGCGTCATCCGTTCGAGGGGATCCTCAACAACATGGAGCGCCGCTACCGCGAAACAGAGTCCAACTCAGTGCGCGAGGAGCTGATCAAGTTTATTTCGACCAAACCATGCAGCAGCTGTCACGGCTCGCGCCTGCGCCTGGAAGCCCGCAACGTCTTTGTCGCCGACACCACCTTGCCGCAGATCAGCGAGATGAGTATCAATGAGGCGCTGGATTTCTTCAGCAATCTGTCACTGGTCGGGCAGCGGGCCAAAATTGCGGAAAAAGTGCTGAAAGAGATCTCCGATCGGCTGCACTTTCTGGTCAATGTCGGCCTTAACTACCTCAACCTGTCCCGCAGCGCCGAGACCCTGTCCGGCGGTGAAGCTCAGCGGATCCGTTTGGCCAGCCAGATTGGCGCCGGTCTGGTCGGCGTGATGTACGTGCTGGATGAGCCGTCCATCGGCCTCCACCAGCGCGATAACGAGCGCCTGCTCAGCACCCTGACCCACCTGCGGGATCTCGGCAATACGGTGATCGTGGTCGAGCACGATGAAGATGCCATCCGCACCGCCGACCATGTGATCGATATCGGTCCGGGGGCCGGAGTCCACGGCGGCAACGTAATTGCCGAAGGTACCCTGGCAGATATCCTTGCCTCCGACGCCTCGCTGACCGGCCAGTACCTCAGCGGCAAGAAAAGCATTGCCGTCCCTGAGCAGCGGGTCGCGATGGATCCCGACCGCACCGTCAAGCTGATCGGTGCGTCCGGCAACAACCTGAAGAACGTTGATGTCGAAATCCCGGTCGGCCTGCTGACCTGCGTGACCGGTGTTTCCGGCTCCGGGAAATCGACCCTGATCAACGACACTTTCTTCAAAATTGCCCACCACCAGCTCAACGGGGCAACCGCCGGTGACGCTGCGCCGTACCGGGAGATCCGCGATCTGGACCACTGCGACAAGGTGATCGATATCGACCAGAGCCCGATTGGACGGACGCCACGCTCCAACCCGGCGACCTATACCGGTATCTTCACCCCGATCCGCGAGCTGTTCTCCGGCACTCAGGAATCCCGCTCGCGCGGCTATAAACCGGGCCGTTTCAGCTTCAACGTCAAAGGCGGGCGCTGCGAAGCCTGCCAGGGCGATGGGGTGATCAAAGTCGAAATGCACTTCCTGCCGGATGTCTACGTGCCTTGTGATGCCTGCCACGGCAAGCGCTATAACCGCGAAACCCTGGAGATCCGCTACAAAGGCAAAAGCATTGATGAAGTGCTGGAGCTGACGGTGGAAGATGCGCGGGAATTCTTTGATGCGGTTCCAGCAATTGCCAGAAAACTGCAAACGTTAATGGATGTTGGCCTATCTTATATCCGGCTGGGCCAGGCCGCGACCACCCTGTCCGGTGGTGAGGCCCAACGGGTCAAGCTGGCACGCGAGTTATCCAAGCGCGATACAGGAAAGACCCTGTATATTCTGGATGAGCCAACCACCGGCCTGCACTTCCACGATATCCAGCAGCTGTTGAGTGTATTGCACCGCCTGCGGGATCACGGCAACACCATCGTGGTGATCGAACATAACCTGGATGTGATCAAAACCGCGGACTGGATCATCGATCTGGGTCCGGAAGGCGGCAGCGGCGGCGGTGAAATTATTGCCACCGGCACCCCGGAGCAGGTGGCCCGGGTTGAAGGCTCCCATACAGCGCGCTTCCTCAAGCCGTTGTTACCGGCCATCAACAAGCCCGAGCTGGCCGAGGCCAGGTGATCCCCATCGCAGGCTGGGTCCGCTCAGCCTGCAACCAGACAAGGCGAGCAGCGCAACAGGCAGAAAACGACCATGAATTTGTTACATGTACAAGGCACCCGGCTGGCACAACAGCGCATCAGCAAGCCGGTGATCAAGCCGTTTATGGCCACGCTCAGCGTGTTGTTCCTGTTTACCATGCACTACTTCCAGCACAACCCCGGGGGATCCGGGCTGGCCCTCTCGTTCAATGCCGCCAGCTGGATCCCGCTCAGCTTCGCGATCGCCTTCGGGCTGTTTGAAATTTGCCGTCAGAAAACCTGGCGTTACTCCCGCCTGACCCTGATCCTGTTTGCCTGCTGTGTCCTCCTCACCCTGCCCGTGCTCTACCCGAATGCCGGCGACAGTACTGCAGCGGGCCGGTTGCTTGGACTGTGGGCCGGTTTTCTTTTTTTCCTGGCTTTGCAGCAGTTTGCCTTCAGCCACAAGCAACGCCAGCACCTGCTCTGGCTGATCCTCGCCGCGGTCTGGCTTCAGGCCCTGCTGGGCTGGTATCAGTTCTTCGGCCTGGAAGCGGACACCCCCATCGGCTACGACACCGTGGTCAACCGCCCGTACGGGATTTTCCAGCAGCCCAATGTCATGGCGACGTTCCTGGCCACCGGCCTGGTGCTGTCGGCTTACCTCCTGGCCCGCTTACCTATGTACCGGGGAAAATGGTCGCTCCATCAGGCCGGATTGCTGCTCACCCCGGTGGTCACGATCCCGGTGCTGGTGTTTGTCAGCTCCCGGACCGGATGGCTGGCAGCCATCATAGCTACCTTACTGATCCTGCCCTACCTGTGCCGGTTCGCCGCCAAAGCACAATGGCGGATGTGGCTGCTGATGGTCGCCCTGGGCCTGAGCCTGTCGTGGCATTTAAGCACAAGCGTCAGCTGGGCCCCGGCTGAAGACCGGATCAGCCTGCACAGTGCGCGCAGTATTCACCTGCCGCAAGCCTGGGAGATGTACCGAAAATCGCCATGGCTCGGCTACGGCTACGGCAACTTTGAATCGGCCTATCTCACCCAGACGGCCCAGTGGCACCATAGTGATCCCACTCAGCCGCACGGTCTGGCGGCGCTGGAACATCCGCACAATGAGCTGCTGTACTGGGCGGTGGAAGGCGGTACCCTGCCGTTACTTGGCCTGCTGCTTGCCGCGGCCGCCGTGCTGACCCGGATTCGCAAAGCCCCGCCGGGAACCCGGCTGGCATTGGTGGCACTGTTCTTTCCGCTCACGTTGCACACCCAGCTCGAGTACCCGTTTTATCATGCGCTGGTGCACTGGGTGATCTTTGTGCTCCTGATCTATTGGGTGGATAACCTCACCGCCAAGTACTACAAACTCAAGATCAACTATGTCCTGACAATCCGCATCAGCATGATCCTGCTGCCGCTGCTGATCAGCGGCTATATGGTGACCACACTCTACTCGGGCTACTGGCTGACCAAGTTTGAAACTTCCCGGCCACCGGAGATCAGCTATCTGCAACGCGTGAACAATCCATGGGCCTGGGAAACCCGGCTCTCGTGGGATCTGGCGATCACCCAACTCCACCTGGGCGCAGCAACTCAGGATCCGGACCTGATCCAGCACTATGTCGACTGGGCCACCGAGAAAGCCAAAAGCTGGCCACGGCCGGCCTTGTACCAGAACCTCATCGCCGCCTACCAGTTGCTGGACGATCCGGCGCGGGCCGCCCAAATTCGCCAGGAAGCCGAGTACCTGTTTCCGGCCGATGATTTCAGCCCGGACGCACTGGCCTCCCTCTTTGAGGGCGCTGCACAGCCCGTCAGCCAGGGCGTGACGCCAAGTCTGCCATCTACCGTCGCGCAGTAATACGCCACTCAGGAAACGGGAAACGGACCCGTGTGCACGGCTCACGGCTCACGGGCTGAGCAGACGCCCAAAAAAACGGCTACCGAGGTAGCCGTTGTTGATCCTGCCCCCAGCACACGTGCCGGGCCTCCGGTTGATTCCGAGCTGACTTACTTCAGCGTCGACTCCAGGGCCTTCAGGCACAGCGCCACATTTTCGCTGCGGGCCGCGTATCCCATCAGACCAATCCGCCACGCCTTCCCGGCCAAAGCGCCCAGTCCGGCACCAATTTCCAGGTTGTAACGCTCCAGCAAGGTCTGACGAACCTGCGCATCATCGACACCGTCCGGGATGTACACCGCATTGAGCTGCGGCAAGCGGGACGCTTCCTCGACCACAAATTCGATCCCGAGTTTCTCCAGTCCGTCACGCAGCTCCCGGTGCGCATCCTGATGGCGCTGCCAGGCATTTTCCAGCCCTTCATTTTTCAGCAGCACCAGCGCTTCATGCAGGGCGTACAGGCTGTTCACCGGCGCAGTATGGTGGTAGCTGCGCTTGCCTTCACCGCTCCAGTATCCCAGCACCAGGCTTTGATCCAGGAACCAGCTCTGAACTTTGCTCTGGCGCTGCTGAATTCTCTCCACCGCACGCGGCGAGAAAGTCAGCGGCGACAGGCCCGGGACACAGGACAAACACTTCTGGCTGCCCGAATACACGGCATCCAGCTGCCACTCGTCCACCAGCAGCGGGACGCCGCCTAGCGAGGTCACGGCGTCGACAATGGTCAGACAGTCATGCTGGCGGGCTAACTTGGCAATCGCTTCAGCATCGCTCAGGGCGCCAGTCGAGGTTTCGGCATGGACAAAAGCCACGATTTTGGCATCCGGGTTAGCCTCCAGTGCCTGTTCGACCAACTGCGGGTCAACCGGCTCTCCCCAGGCATTATCGACCATCACTGCCTCACCGCCACAGCGCTCGACATTTTCCCGCATCCGATCGCCAAACACGCCATTGCGGCAGACGATCACTTTATCGCCCGGCTCAACCAAATTGACGAAACACGCTTCCATGCCGGCACTACCCGGCGCAGACACGGCAATGGTGAACGGGTTCTGGGTCTGGAAGGCGTACTGCAGCAGTTGTTTCAGCTCATCCATCATGCCGATAAACAGCGGATCTAAGTGACCGACCGTCGGACGACTCAGCGCCTGCAACACCTGCGGGTAGATATCCGACGGCCCCGGGCCCATCAGTGTACGTTGTGGTGGATAAAAACTACCAATTGTCATTATTATATCTCCTGGGTAAGCGTTCATATTTCTCTGAGCGGCAACCAAAACCGGCAACGTTTCAGGGAATATCCCAGTATTCAGGGAATTGCCCCCGGACGCAACCCTGCACCCCCGCAACGATCACCCTTGCATTTTCCCCGCATAATTTTTCATTCGCCCATTGACAAGCCCCCGGTAAATCCGCTTCAATGAAGGACGTTTTTTGTTCACCCTGATGATCAAAGTATCATCAGGGAAAAAACAGAAGAGGAGCGTTACCCAGGTAACCAGGTTGCGGGGCCCCACCCCGAGGCATCCTGGCGAGGGGGAGTAACGCCGAGATACTGCCGGACTCGGGGAACGGTAGTATCGGCCAGTAAGGTTGAATCCTTCTGGCTGTCACCTTTCATCGTGAAAGGTGGGGAGCTTCTGGTTGTAGCGCGAACTATCCGTCTCACCGATTTGCTCTCCTGACCCTTGGATGTCGGGAACTAACCTCCCGAGTCAGTCCCTATCTTCATCACCATTACTGATATTGGGAGACTTGCTTTGAGCCCTGTTGATAACGCTGCCGCCCTAACCGTCGCCAAATTCGGCGGCACCAGTGTTGCCGATTTTACCGCCATGCACCGCAGTGCCATGATCATCAAACATAACCCGGCAGCCCGGGTGGTGCTGATCAGCGCCTGCTCCGGCGTCACCAACCTGCTGGTTGAACTGGCCGGCGGGGTGCGGGACACAGACCGACGCCAGCAATTACTGACCCAGCTGAAAGATATCCACTACGCCGTCCTGAACGAGCTGGCATCGCCGGAGCCAATTACGCCGGCGATCAATGACCATCTCGACAACGTCGCGACACTGGCCGCGCAGGCTGCAACCCAGCCTAGTGCCCAGCTGACCGATCAACTGGTCGCCAATGGCGAGCTCCTCTCTACCTACCTGTTTACCCAGATCCTCTGCGAGCTGGGGGTGAACGCGGTGCGTGTCGATATCCGCGACATCCTGCGCACCGACAACCAGTTCGGCAAGGCGATACCACAACCGGATGCCATCCGCGCGCTGGCAACAGCGCATCTGGAGCCGTTGCTGGACCAGCAGGTCGTAGTCAGCCAGGGCTTTATCGGCGCTGATCAGGACGGGAATACCACCACCCTGGGCCGGGGCGGCAGTGACTACAGCGCGGCGCTGGTGGCCGAAGCGCTTCGCGCCACCACACTGGAAATCTGGACTGATGTCCCAGGCATGTATACCACCGATCCCCGGATCACGGCCGCAGCCAAGCCCATCCGGGAAATCAGTTTCAGCGAAGCGTCCGAGATGGCCAACTTCGGGGCCAAGATCCTGCACCCGTCCACTTTGGTCCCAGCAATCCGCCAGCAGATCCCGGTGTTTATCGGGTCGTCCCGGGCACCGGAGCAAGGCGGGACCTGGATCCGTGATCGAGTCAGTGATGCACCGCTGTTCCGGGCCCTCGCCCTGCGTTGCAACCAGACCATGGTGACCCTGACCAGCCTGAACATGTTCCATGCCTACGGTTTTCTGGCGGAGGTGTTCCGGATCCTGGCCGAGCACAAAGTCTCGGTCGATCTCATTACGACCTCCGAAGTCAGTGTTTCCCTGACTCTGGATAAAACCGACACCGCCGGCGGCGCGCCGCAGCTCCCGGAAGCCGCTGTGGAAGCACTCAGCCAGCTGTGCCGGGTCGAGGTTGAGCAGGGCCTGTGCCTGGTAGCCCTGATTGGCAACCGGATGAGCCAGACCAAAGGTTCCGCCAAAGAAATCTTCGGCTCGCTGGATGACTACAACCTGCGTATGATCTGCTACGGCGCCAGCCCGCATAACCTCTGCTTCCTGGTCCAGGAGCAGGATGCCAAATCGGTGGTCCAGTCGCTGCACCGCCAGATCCTGGAAGCCTGAGCCACATCGCTCACGCCAGAAACAGCAAGGGCGCCAATCGGCGCCCTTCGTGATGGTGCTTTCATCGATGAGCCTAAGCCAACCCATAAGCCTAAGCCGACAGGTTCGGCCCCAGCCATTTCTCTGCTTCAATCAAATCCCAGCCTTTGCGCTCAGCGTAGCTGTCACGCTGATCTTCCTGGATCTGGGCAACGGCAAAGTAGCGCGCGTCCGGGTGGGAGAAGTACCAACCCGACACCGACGCGCCCGGCCACATGGCATAACTGGTCGTCAGCGACATCCCGATCGTTTCTTCAACCTTCAGCAGCTCCCACAGGGTGCCTTTCTCAGTATGTTCCGGACAGGCCGGATACCCCGGCGCCGGACGGATCCCCTGATATTTTTCCCGGATCAGATCATCATTCGACAAATCTTCCTCCGGTGAATAGCCCCAGATCTCCTTTCGCACCTGCTCATGCAGGTACTCGGCAAAGGCTTCTGCCAGCCGGTCAGCGACCGCCTGCACCATGATCGCATTATAATCGTCCCCTTTGGCTTTAAACGCATCGGCCAGCTCCCGCTCACCAATGCCGCCGGTGACGGCAAATGCCCCGATCCAGTCCGGTTTACCGCTGTCTTTCGGCGCAATGTAATCCGACAGACAATAGTTATAGCCTTTCGGTTTTTCCGTCTGCTGTCGCAAGTGGTGCAGCACCTGAGCGAGCTGGGTACGCGACGCATCGGTATAGACTTCGATATCATCCCCAACACTGTTGGCCGGGAACAGCGCACACATGCCACTCGCTTTCATCAGACCTTCCTGCTCAATCCGATCCAACCATTCATTGGCATCGGCAAACAAACGACGCGCCTCTTCACCCACTTCTTCGTGATCCAAAATCGCCGGGTATTTGCCCATCAGCGACCAGGTCATAAAGAACGGGGTCCAATCGATGTATTGACGCAAGGTCGCGACCTCAAAGTCGTCAAATACATGGGTACCCGGCTTTGCCGGCTCCGGCGGCGTATAGCCGGCCCAGTCAATTGCCACCCGGTTCGCCCGGGCCGTTTCCAGCGTCACCGGCTTGGTCCGCGGTTTCTTGCGGCTGTGCTGATCCCGCACCCGGACATAATCGGCATCGAGTTTTTCAACAAAAGCCGGACGAAGCTCATCCGACAGCAGCGAGGTACACACGCCCACCGCCCGCGAAGCATTGTTCACATAGACCACCGGTTGATGGTAGTTCTGCTCAATTTTCACCGCCGTGTGCGCTTTGGAGGTCGTGGCACCGCCAATCAACAACGGCAGATCAAAGCCCTGACGCTCCATTTCCTTGGCCACATGGACCATTTCATCCAGCGACGGCGTGATCAGACCGGACAGACCGATAATGTCGACGTTCTCTTCCTTGGCGATCTTGAGGATCTGCTCGCATGGCACCATCACCCCGAGATCGATGATCTCGTAGTTATTACATTGCAGGACGACCCCGACAATATTCTTGCCGATATCGTGGACATCCCCTTTCACCGTAGCCAGCAGGATCTTGCCGTTCGTACTCCCGACCTGCTTCTGTGCATTAATGTACGGCTCCAGGTAAGCCACCGCCTGTTTCATTACCCGGGCCGATTTCACCACCTGCGGCAGGAACATTTTCCCTTCACCGAACAAATCACCGACCACGTTCATCCCGTCCATCAACGGGCCTTCAATCACTTCCAACGGCTTGCTGGCATTGGCACGCGCTTCTTCGGTGTCTGCAACAATGAACTCAGTGATCCCCTTGACCAGCGCATGCTCCAGCCGCTTGGCCACCGGCCAGGTGCGCCACTCCAGCGCCGAGGCATCTTCTTCTTTACCAACGCCTTTACCGGCATATTCAGCAGCAATGTCCAGCAGCCGCTCTGTTGCATCATCCCGGCGGTTGAGCACCACATCTTCCACCGCTTCACGCAGTTTTTCCGGCACGTTGTCATAGACTTCCAGCTGGCCGGCATTGACGATCCCCATATCCATCCCGCGCTTGAAGCAGTGATAGAGGAATACAGCATGGATTGCTTCACGGACGTAGTTATTGCCGCGGAAAGAGAACGAGACATTCGACACCCCGCCGGAGATCATCGCGTGGGGCAGATCCCGCTTGATGTCGCCCACCGCTTCAATAAAGTCGACCGCATAGTTGTTATGCTCATCAATCCCGGTGGCGACCGCAAAGATATTCGGGTCAAAAATGATATCTTCCGGCGGGAAGCCGACTTCATCGACCAAGATCCGGTACGCATTGGTACAGATCTCCAGCTTGCGCTCGCGGGTATCCGCCTGGCCGACTTCATCAAAGGCCATCACAATCACCGCCGCACCGTAGCGGCGGATCAGTTTGGCCTGCTCAATAAACTTCTCTTTACCTTCCTTGAGCGAGATCGAGTTGACAATCCCCTTGCCCTGGATACATTTCAGACCGGCTTCGATGACTTCCCACTTAGAGGAGTCAACCATGATCGGCACTTTGGATATTTCCGGCTCAGATGCACAGAGATTGAGGAAACGCACCATACAGGCTTCGGCATCGAGCATCCCTTCATCCATATTAATATCGATGATCTGGGCACCGTTTTCCACCTGCTGACGGGCCACTTCCAGCGCTTCATCGTATTGCTCTTCTTTAATCAGTCGCTTGAAGCGTGCCGAGCCGGTGACGTTGGTCCGCTCCCCAACATTGACAAACAGGGTGTCTTTCTCGATGGTCAGCGGCTCCAGTCCGGACAACCGGCAAGCCACCGGCAGCTCCGGCAGCGCACGCGGTTTCACGGTTGCCGTCACGGCGGCCATCTGGCGAATATGCTCCGGCGTGGTGCCGCAACAACCGCCGACCAGGTTCAGAAAGCCGGACTCCGCCCACTCTGCAATATGTTCAGCCATCTCCTCCGGCGATAAGTCATACTCACCAAAAGCATTCGGCAGACCCGCATTGGGGTGAGCAGAGACCGCGCATTCGGAAATCCGAGACAGCTCTTCCACATACTGACGCAGCTCATCCGGGCCAAGGGCACAGTTGAGGCCGAACGAGATTGGCCGGACATGGCGCAGGGAGTTATAGAAAGCTTCGGTCGTCTGGCCGGAAAGGGTCCGCCCGGAGGCATCGGTAATGGTCCCGGAGATCATCACAGGCAGAGCCATCCCCAGTTCATCAAACACCTGATCGACCGCGAAGGCACACGCCTTGGCATTGAGGGTATCAAAAATGGTTTCAATCAGGATGATATCGGCACCGCCTTCAATCAGGGCATGGGTCGATTCAGCATAAGCTTCGACCAGCCGATCAAAGGAGACATTCCGGTAGCCCGGGTCATTTACGTCCGGTGAAATTGAGCAGGTACGGTTGGTCGGGCCAAGCACCCCGGCGACAAAGCGCGGTTTATCGGGCGTTTTGGCCGTCCATTCATCAGCCACCTGACGCGCCAGCCGGGCCGCTTCGCGGTTGATCTCGGCACTGAGCGATTCCATGTTGTAATCGGCCATGGCAATCGTCGTGGCGTTAAACGTGTTGGTTTCCAGGATATCGGCGCCCGCTTCCAGGTAGGCACTGTGAATCTCGCGGATCAACTGGGGCTGCGTCAGCACCAATAAATCATTATTGCCCTTCAGGTCAGAAGGCCAGTCAGCAAACCGCTCCCCACGATAATCTGCTTCATCCAGTTTATAACCCTGGATCATTGTGCCCATCCCGCCGTCAATGATCAGGATTTGCTGCGCCAACCGCGCTTGTAATAATTCCTTGCCCTTTCCCACCGCACTACTTCCTTATCCATTTTTACAGCTGAATAACATCCTACCACAGGTTAGATGGAAATCTAGACGTCCAAATGAATTATTGTTTCCGGGCTCAGGCTCAATATTGAAAAGTTTTCAGTAGCTATCAATGTATGATGGCTTTATATTTTGACACAATTTGTCTCTTTACTTTTCAGCTTATATCGAGGTTCATGGATGTCCGTTTATAGCACCCTTTGCTTTCTTGCTGCCGCAGCAATGATCATTGCGTTTATCAACAGCAAAATAGGGAAAATGCAAACAACGATTGCGATCACGGCTGGCGCACTGATCCTATCCTTAGGCATCGTGATCGCCGGTCAAAACGGATGGTTTCATTTAGAAGAAATCGCAGCCAGCCAGCTGGGTGAAATCAACTTCGAATCATTTTTGCTCAAAGGGATTTTAGGCTTTCTGCTTTTCGCCGGCGGGCTCGGGATCAAGCTCCCCAACCTGGAAGATCAGAAGTGGGAAATCACCGTCCTGGCTTTGGCCGCCACGCTATTTTCCACCTTCTTTATCGGCTTTGCCCTCTGGGGTATCTGCCAGCTCATCGGCATCGACTTTCACCTCATCTACTGCCTGATTTTCGGCGCCCTGATCTCCCCGACCGACCCCATCGCCGTCCTGGCCATCGTAAAAAAGCTCAATGCCCCACGCCGGATTTCCACCCAGATTGAAGGCGAGTCCCTGTTCAATGATGGGTTCGGCCTGGTCATTTTTGTCACCTTATTCACCATTGCCTTCGGCAACGAAGCACCGACCATTTTAGGCGTCGGTCAGCTGTTTATTCAGGAAGCAATCGGCGGGATTGCTTACGGCTTCCTGCTTGGCCTGCTGTTCCATTACCTGATCAGTGCCACAGACGATCACTCCATGGAGCTGCTGCTGACCATCGGGGTACCGACAGCCGGATATGCTTTCGCCGATCTGATCCATGTCTCCGGACCTCTGGCGATGGTAGTCTCCGGGATCATGATAGGGAACTGGACGCGCTACATCGGGTTCTCGAAAGAAAGTGAGGATCACCTGGACCATTTCTGGGAACTGGTCGATGAATTCCTCAACGGGGTGCTGTTCCTGCTGATCGGTCTGAGCATGCTGCAGTTCAGCTTCCACGAGGAAGACTGGATCCTGATGGTCATCGCCGTGCCGTTGGTACTGCTCAGCCGCTACCTCAGCATCCAGCTGTCCTACTTTGGATTCCAGCGCTACCGTAGCTATAACCCGCATTCGGTGAGGATCCTGACCTGGGGTGGCCTGCGTGGCGGCCTGGCGTTGGCGATGGCAATGGCCATTCCGGCCGGAGTCATCGTGATCCCGGAGAAGAACATTGACGTGCGCGAGTTGATTCTGGTGATGACCTATGCCGTCGTGGTGTTCTCCATCCTGATCCAGGGTTCAACCATTACCCCGATGATTCAGAAAGCCAAGCTCTGGGAAGCCGATAACGCCAAGCAATAATGACAAAGACCTGCCTCGGCAGGTCTTTTGTTATTCATGTGCTGTGACACCGAAGGAGCCTGAACGGCGACATACCGGCAAGTACACACCAGCCAGGGAATGATTAATCATCCCGGGTAAATTTATCTACCGAGAAATGCTCCAGATCATATGGCGTCTGCTGGTACACACAGTAATTCAACCAGTTCGAAAACAGCAAGTGGCCATGACTACGCCAACTGGCCACCGGTGGATTGTCCGGATTTCCCTCCGGGTAGTAATTCACCGGAATATTCGGCTCCATCCCTTCACTCAAATCACGCACATACTCATTATGCAGGGTATGCACATCGTATTCGGGATGACCGGTCACAAAGACATTCCGCTTATCTTTCGTCGCCGCCAGGTAAACCCCGGCTTGTTCAGACGTCGCCAGGATATCGAGATCCGTATGTTGGGCCAGATAATCCGGGGAGAAATCCGCGTAGCGGGAGTGCGGCGCAAGAAAGGTATCGTCAAAGCCACGCAGGATGGGATGGCGGCAATCATGAATGCGATGGGAATACACCCCGGAGAGCTTCTCCTTACGGGTTCGCTTGGGCAAATCATACAACAGTTTGAGTCCCGCCTGTGCCGCCCAGCAGACGAACAGGGTGGACGTCACATGTGCTTTCGCCCAGTTCATGATGGTTTGGATCTCTTCCCAGTACAGCACATCTTCAAACTGCACCAACCCCAAAGGGGCGCCGGTGACAATCAAACCATCAAAATTACGCCCTTTCACCATATCGAACTGGCGGTAAAAAGTATCTAAATGCTCCGTCGGAGTATTCTTCGTTGGTCGGTTATCAATCCGGAGCAGCTCGACATCCACCTGAAGCGGGCTATTCGATAACAACCGCAAGAACTGAGTTTCCGTCTCAATCTTTCTTGGCATCAGATTCAATAGCAAAACCTTGAGGGGACGGATCTCCTGGCTCGCTGCACGCGCTTCAGACATCACGAAAATATTCTCGCTACGCAGAATATCCGTTGCAGGGAGTTGGTCAGGAATTTTTATCGGCATCTTGGTTTGCTCCTTCAACATGTTTCCAAATAACCTGGCGCCCCTTTGATGCGAGCACGGATCGATTCGATGCATCGACAGGATGTTTAGACGTCCAGATTTCTAAGTAAACTATATAACTTTCTGGCAAGGCGCAAGGAAAAGCACTTAAAAAGAATTGGGCAACGAGCTGCAATCTTGAGAAATTTTCATGAAAGTGACTGTTCAGAAACGAAAAAACCCAGCCTTTCGGCTGGGTTTTAAAATGGGTGTTCAGCAATGTCCTACTCTCACATGGGGAGGCCCCACACTACCATCGGCGCTACAACGTTTCACTTCTGAGTTCGGCATGGGATCAGGTGGGACCATTGTGCTGTTGTCGCTGAACAAAATAGTGGTGCTAGTACCCAGATTTGAACTGGGGGCCTCACCCTTACCAAGGGTGCGCTCTACCGACTGAG